>JALRBG010000241.1 GCA_023257855.1 Pseudomonadales bacterium
AGACAGCACTAGCCTCCAGCGTGGTCCTGTTCAGCGGCCGGTTGATGCTGACATAGGTACGCAGTCGCCGGAAGCTGTCGCGACCGTCGGGCATGTGCTCCTCGAGACGCAGGCGCCCGGTAAAGTAATTCCTCTCACCCAGCAGCCGGGTATACAGGCCCTGCTGGAACACGATGTGTGAATCCTGGGTCATGCTTGATGGCCCCGGTGTGCCATTACGCAGGTGATAGTAACCCAGGCCGTAACGTACGGGATGGTCCGTTGGCTTGTAGCTCACCAGCCCGAGGATGAGGCGCTGCTGCAGGTCGCCGTGAGTATCCCAGTTGCGACGCTGGATGATCATCTGCGTGGCCCAGGGGGTGTCATCGATGTTGCGGTTGTAAAACCAGGCGTACCAGGCGCCGATGTCGTCCTCTTTCACCTGGCCATGCGCGCAGGTTGCCGCGAACAGCAGCGACGCAATCACGGTAAGTCGGGAAATGAATTGCCGGTGAATCACAGGCGGCAAGGTAACAACCGGCGCAAGTACACGCAATGCATGAATGGTGAAGGCTTGCCCTGAATCAACAGGCCGGCCTCATGCATGACATGGTGATTGGTAAAAATTTATCAGGTGTTGTCCGGTGTGTCCGTATCATCACTGTCTTCCTGGGAAGATTCGTATGGTTGCTCAGGATCTTTCTGGGTGACGGTGAGCCAGTCCAGCACCAGGCCCGAAATGGTGTTGAAACGGGCCACGCGGAAAATGATTTTCAGCAGCTGCGGCCGTGTCCGGATTCTGGGTTCCTCGGCATGCGGGATGAACCAGATCAGGACACCGGCACGGACCAGGCCGCTAATGAGGAACACCAGGAACAGGGCGCTGGCCAGCGGCAGGTTGAGGCCATCGCGAATCAGGGGGGCGGCGCTGGCGAGCAGGCCGCCGGCGATGGCACCGACGAACACGAAGATGGCGCAAATGGCCGATTGCACCGCCGCATAGGTGGCGAAGTTGGTGTGGTGCGGCCTGATGTCATAGAGATAGTTGGCCGTGCTCAGGTTGAAGCCGCTCCAGACCAGGCCGGAAATGACCTGGACCAGCAGCAGATAGTAGAAGTTCGGCATCACCATCCATAGCATCGGCACGATCGGCAGCGCAACGCTGCATCCAAGCATCATGATGCGGTTGCCATGGCGCTCGCCTATCCGGCCCCACATCGACAGCGTCAGGAACTGGGTGGCAATGGAGGCTATGCTGTTCAGGCTGAATTCCAGGTAGGTGAATTCCAGTTCGTTGAGCATGTAAACGGCAAAGAAGGGTGCCGAGATGGCCACGGCGCCCTGCATGCCTGCAACGAACAGGCTGTAGCTGCGGAAGGTGCTGTCGTGCATGGCATGGCGCACCTCGCGCAGGGTGCTGAAGAAGGCATCCGGTTCCGGCAGGGTGGGATGATTGTCGGGGTCGTGCATGGCCGACAACAGGCGGGCGGACAGCAGGCGCCCGGCAACGGCAACACTGAACAGCATCGAGAACCCGAGCCAGGTCAGTGAATAAATGTCGGTGATGCTGAGCAGGGCGCCGCCGCCGATGAAGACGACCAGGGATACGGCCATGGTCAGCCGGCTGCGGCTGGCAAAATACACGCTGCGATCGCGCTGCGGCACGATGCTGCCCATCCAGGCGCGCCATTGCGGCTGGATCAGGTTGGTCAGGGCGTGGTACATGACCACCACCAGCACCAGCCAGCCGATGGCGCCCTCGCCATGCCATAACGCGATGAGCGTCATCAGCGCCAGCATGAGCGACTGGGCGTAGACGCAGAACAGGATCAGTGACTTGCGGCTGAAATAGGTGTCCAGCCAGACGGAGACCAGCTGCATGAAGGCGCCGGTCAGCTGCGGTATGGCGGTCAGCCAGCCCAGCTGCAGGCTGGTGGCGCGCAGGTAAATCGCGAATGCGTTGATGAAGTTGTCGCAGGTGGCCGTCATGGCCGAAGAGGCAACGGCTTCCTTTTTGCCCAGCGTCAGGGTTTCGTCCAGGACCTGCGGGGGAATGCCCTGGCCTGGTTCGGACCCGATTACGTTGGACTGGATACCCATACTTCTGCTCAGGCTCGCACTTCTCCCGGCGGCTGCCGGGAACGGACTGATAAGGAAAATTCTGGGTGCGAAGATAGCTGACGACGGTGTTTTTTTCCACACTGTCGATCACGGAACCTGTGATTGATCGGCAGCGACCGGCGGGTAATGCTATGCTGTTCACCGGTTTCAGCAAATCCGGGGACGGCCATGAACCACATCAACGAACTGGCGGACAAGATCGCCAGGCTGGAAAACCAGTTGCTCGACGAGCTGGAACGGCAGCAGGAAAAATTCCGCTATCACCTGGACGGCACCCGGGTCCGTTTCGAGATTGAAGTCGAGGAAGCGCATCGCAAGCTGAAGCAGGCCGTCATTCCATGGCTGTTGTCCTCCAGGCTGCGCCATATCATTTCCGCCCCGTTCATTTATGGCATGATCGTGCCGATCGCCTTTTTCGACCTGACTATCACGCTATACCAGCACATCTGTTTCAGGTTGTATGGCATTCGCCGGGTTAAGCGCCGCAGTTATATCGTGCTCGACCGCCACCAGCTTGCCTACCTGAACGGTATCGAGAAGTTCAACTGCATCTTCTGCGGCTATGGCAACGGAGTGGCCGCCTATGCACGGGAAGTGATCGCGCGCACCGAGCAGTACTGGTGCTCGATCAAGCATGCCCGCAAGGTGCTGGGCAGCCATCGCCGGTACCACAAGTTCTCCGATTACGGTGACGGGGAGCACTACAAGGAGCAGCTCATCAAACTGCGGGATGAGTTGAAAGACAAAGGATAGGTAAAGGATAGATAAAGGATAAAGGATAAAAGTCGTCCGCAAGGGTTCAGGATCCAGCGCCGGCATCCAAACCTGAGCGGTGAGGTTGACTCAGAAAGAGGCCACTAGCTGCGCTTCTTTTATCCTTTATCTTCCGCGTTAGCTGGGTACTACGCTCATTATATAGTGGCTGTCCATGTACTCGCGGATCTGGTCGATCTGGCCATCGATGATCTCGAATGCCCAGCAATAGAGGTTGTCATACATCTTGCCGTGCTGGAACATGCCCACGGCCTGGGTCTCGGCATAGACCATGTTGTCCTTGGCGGTTAGCTTGTTGATGATCACTTTGGGGTCGCCGTCGACAAACAGCCCCCTGACGGGCGCCAGGAATTCATCGATGATGTGGTCGCGACCAGGATGTGCGCCCGCACCCGGGATATCCTTGGACATGGCGGTCCAGCAGGCGTTTTCGCGGAACATGCCACGCAGAGTTTCCAGGTCCCCGGCGCTGAGGGTCTCAAAAAAGTTTCTCACCAGGGCTTCATTCTGTTTTTCTGCATCTGACATATCGTGATTCTCCACTGTTTTTTGCTATGCTTGCTCTTCCGCCATTGCGGCGGTGTTTTCGCGTGACGAAAAGCAAAGATAATAAATAAATCGAATTATCACCAGCTTTCTCTGAAGCTGTAGCAATCGAATCTTCAAGTTTCCCAAAGGGGGTTTCAATGTCAGATGCATATGATGTGGTAGCCATCGGTTCCGGCCACAATGGTCTTGTGGCGGCGGCGTACATGGCCAAAGCCGGCAAGAAGGTGCTCGTCCTCGAGCGCCAGGACTGGATCGGCGGCGGCGTGGTCACACGCGAGCTGACTCTGCCGGGCTTCAAACATGACCAGCATTCCATGGCCCACATCTTCATCCAGGCCAACCCCATGATCGTCAATGATGAACTCGGCCTGATGTCGAAGTACGGTCTCGAGTACATCCACCCGACGATCCCGATGATATCCGTTTTTCCGGACGGCCAGACGCTGGCCATCCATACCGACCGCGACAAGAACATCGAGGAGATCGCAAAGTTCTCGGCTAGTGACGCGGAGAGTTACCGGCGTTTCTCCGAAAAGGCGGCCGGCATCCTGCCGGCCCTGGTGGGCACCCTGTACACGCCGCCGGCACCCGTCGGCGCCATGTACGCCATGATGGACCAGAGCCGTGAAGGCCAGGAAATCATGGCCATCATGATGAAGAGCGCCTACGACGTGGTCATGGAGTATTTCAAGGACGAAAGGGTGCGCCTGCATTTCCTGCGCATGGTGAGCGAGAACCTGACCGGGCCGGAAGAAAAAGGCACCGGCATCGGCCCGTTCATGTTTCTCGGCTGGCTGGAAAAGTACGGCATCGGTGTCGCCAAGGGCGGCAGCGGCATGCTTAGCCAGGCGCTGGTGAACTGCATCGAGGACCATGGCGGTGAAGTGCTCACCGGCACTTCCGTCAGCAAGGTGAAGGTGTCCGGCGGCCGCGCTGTCGCCGTGATCACCGACGACGGTCGCGAGATCAAGGCGAAGGATGCCGTGATCGGCGCCATCCACCCGCACCTGCTGCCGAAAATGGTGGAAGGCCTGGATCCCTTCGTGGCCCAGACGGCGTCGCGAGTGGAGCTGTCCGCCAACTGCGTGTTCACCATTCACGCCGCGCTCAGCGAACCGCTGCAGTTTGCAGCCGGAGATCGTGTGAAGCAGGCGATGATGATCGAATTGCTGCCGGAAAGCATCGATGTCCTGCGCGACCATTTCGATGACCTGCGTTATGGCCGCATTCCCAAGCACTCCCTGTGCGCCCTTGGCTCGGCCACCAACATTGATCCCTCGCGCGCGCCGGAAGGCAAGGCCACCATGCATGCCTGGGATTACTGTCCGTATGAATATCCGGGCGAGGGTGCAGCGGCATGGGACAAGCACAAGGACGAATTTGCCGACCACATGCTCGCCAACATGAAGCCTTACGTACCAAACCTGAGCCGGGACATCATCCTGGGCTGGCATTGCGATTCGCCGCTGGACATGGAGCGCACGTCCGCCAGTTTCCAGAAGGGTGATATCCATGGCGTCGCGCCGTACCTGTACCAGTTCGGGGCCCACCGTCCGACGCCGGAGTTGGGCAAGAACACGGTACCGGGCATCGAGCGACTCTACCTGGTGGGCCCCTTCCAGCATCCTGGCGGCGGCGTCTTCGGTGCCGGTCGCGGTACGGCCATGACCATGTTCGACCAGATGGGCATGGATTTCGACAAGGTGATTCAGTAACCGGATCGTAGTATGAAAATCTATTCGCAGGACGGCAGTGAGCTGATGGATGTCACTGCCATCGAACATGACGGCGGCAAGCTGGTGGTGAAAGGCAAGATATTCCAGTCCATGCCGATGACCGCCAAGCTCACGCCGGAAGAGGCACGCAAGGGCATCAAGCTGATGAGCTTCTCCACCTGGCTGTTCCTACTCACCATGCCGTTTCGCAAAAGCAGCAAGAAGAAATAACGGCGGCATTCCATGGATGCACTCCAGACGCTGGAAAACGTTCTCCAGTCCCTCGTTGCAGGGCTTCTGATCGGTTCCATGTACGGGCTGATGTGCGTCGGCCTCACCATCATCTTCGGCGTCATGCGCGTGATCAATTTCGCGCAGGGCGAGTTCATGATGCTGGGCATGTACTTCACCTATTTCTGTTTTGCCTGGCTGGGTGCCGAGGTTTACCTTGACGGACTCTGGTTTCCGTTCGTGCTTGCCGTGCTTGCCGGACCGGCCGTGTTCCTGCTCGGGCTCATCCTGCACAGGGCGCTGATCAACGCGGTTACCGGGCGCCGGGCCAACCAGCTCGAGGCGCAGGGCCACTACGCACAGCTGGTGCTGACCCTGGGCATCGCCCTGGTGCTGCAGAACGGCGGCCTGTTCCTGTTCGGCTCGAATCCGGTATCGGTCAGCAATGAACTGTCCTACAGCGCCTGGGAATGGGGCCCCATGGTGGGTGATCGCGTCAGCGTGTTCGTCAACCAGGCGCAGACTATTTCGGCGATCATTGCCCTGGTGGTGGTGATGGGCTTCGGCCTGGTCATGGTGAAAACGCGGCTTGGGAAATCCCTGCGCGCTGCCGCCGACAACCCCGATGCCGCCACCTACATGGGTATCGATGTCGACCGGGCGCATCGCATCGCCTTCGGATTCGGCATCGGCATAACGGCAATTGGCGGCGGCCTGCTGGCTTCGAACGTGTCCTTCCAGCCCTATATCGGTACCGAATACGTCATCATCATGTACGCGGGTGTGGTACTGGGCGGCCTCGGCAGAACCCGCGGCGCCTTCCTCGGCGGCCTCAGCATCGGCATCCTGCAGCAGGTCTCGGCCATCGTCCTGCCCAACCAGTTGCAGGGCACCGTCATTTTCGTCTGCTTCCTCGCGGTCATCCTGTTCCGTCCGCAGGGCTTCTTCGGGCGCAAGGACCGCACCGCATGAACGTCGTTGGCAGCCTGACCGGTGTGAAACGGGACTTCCTGCACATCGGCATCTTCGGCCTGGTCTACCTTGTGCTGGCGCTGGTGGTCAGC
>JALRBG010000303.1 GCA_023257855.1 Pseudomonadales bacterium
GGCCACGCCTACGGCTTTGTCGATCGCATCTCCAAGCTGATCCCGCCCGACCCCGGCATGACCCTCGCCAAGGCGTTCGAAGCCGAGCCCAAGTTGCCGGAGCTCTACGAGCAGGACGAGGAGGTCAAGGACCTCATCGACATGGCCCGCCGCCTGGAAGGGGTGGTGCGCAACGCCGGCAAGCACGCCGGTGGCGTGGTGATCGCGCCCACCAAGATCACCGACTTCGCGCCGCTCTATTGCGACGACGAGGGGCATCATCCGGTCACCCAGTTCGACAAGAACGACGTGGAAAGCGCCGGGTTGGTGAAATTCGACTTCCTCGGCCTGCGGACCCTGACCATCATCGACTGGGCGGTGAAGATGATCAACGCGGAGGCGGGCAGGGAGCCGGTCGACATCAACCATATCCCGCTGACCGACGCGGCCGTGTTCCGGATGCTGGAACAGGGCGAGACCACCGCGATCTTCCAGTTGGAATCGCGCGGCATGAAGGACCTGATCAAGCGTCTCAAGCCGAGCAACTTCGAAGACATTATCGCATTGGTGGCCCTGTTCCGACCCGGTCCACTCGGTTCCGGCATGGTGGATGACTTCATCAATCGCAAGCACGGCAAGATGTCCGTGAGCTACCCGCATCCTGACCTGAAACCCGTCCTGAAAAATACCTACGGCGTTATCCTCTACCAGGAGCAGGTGATGCAGATCGCCCAGGTGCTGGCCGACTATACGCTGGGCGGGGCCGACATGCTGCGCCGGGCAATGGGCAAGAAAAAGCCGGATGAAATGCAGAAGCAGCGCGAGATTTTCCTGGAAGGGGCCGCCAACAAGGGCATCGACAGCAGGCAGGCAGAATCCATTTTCGACCTCATGGAAAAATTTGCTGATTACGGCTTCAACAAGTCACATTCGGCTGCCTATGCGCTGGTGTCCTACCAGACAGCCTGGCTCAAGCATTACTACCCCGCGCATTTCATGGCGGCCGTGCTGTCAGCCGATATGCAGAACACGGACAAGATTGTGATCCTCATCGAGGAATGCCGGCGTATGCAGATCCCGATCATTTCACCGGACGTCAATTCGGGTCGCTTCCAGTTCACGGTGGACGCACAGGGCAACATCATCTATGGCCTAGGCGCCATCAAGGGACTGGGTGAGGGCCCCATCGACAATATCATCAAGGTTCGCGAGGAAAGCGGCTCCTTTACCAACCTGTTTGATTTCTGCAGCCGAATCAACATGTCGGTACTTAACAAGCGCGCTATCGAAGCACTGATTCGATCCGGCGCCATGGACAGATTCGGTGCCGACCGTTCCGTACTGCTGGCCAGCATGAGCGAAGCGATCAAGACGGCAGAGCAGAGTGACCGCACACAGGCCAGCGGCGTCGATGACATGTTCGGCGACCTGGTGCCATCTGAAAGCAGTGAGGATGTTTACCGCAATTATCGCAAGGTCAAACCCTGGAGCGAGCAGCGCCGCCTGCGCGAAGAAAAGGAAACACTTGGGCTGTATCTGTCCGGGCATCCCATAGAGGAATACCTGCCCGAGATCCAGCGCATGACGAAAAATCGCATCGCCAACCTGCGTGCGGACAAGGGTGTGCAGACGATCATCGGCCTGATCCACGATATGCGCATCATCAAGAGCAAGCGTGGCGATACCATCGCCATCCTGACGCTGGATGACCGCAGTGCGCGTATCGAAGTCTCACTGTTCGGCGAGGTTTATGAAAGCTGCCGCGAAATACTCAACAAGGATATCGTGGTGCTGGTTGAAGGCGTGGTCAATGTCGACGAGTACAGCGGTAATACGGCACTGCAGGTGCGTGCTCGCAAGGTGATTACCTTCAAGGAAGCACGCCAGCAGCAGGTGCGCAATATTACCCTTGACTTGCAACCCGGGAATTTGCCGGTAGAATCCCTGCAAATTTTGCAGAACATCCTGGCCGAATACCGCTTCGGCGCCAATGGCACAGCTGCGCTGGCTCCGGGCCAGGCTGCAAATGGCAGCGGTCAGGATGCCCAGGCCTGCGATATCGTGGTCAATTACTCCCGGGAGGGAGTGCGCGGCAGTATACTTCTCGGTAAAGAGTGGCGCGTCCACGTGGAAGACGAACTCCTGCATAAACTCCGCGAGCAGTATGGCGCCAGCCACATCAGTGTGAATTACCAGTAACCCTTTAACCCAAATAAGCAAACCAGTAACCCTGAACAATGAACCCTGATTACCTTGAATTTGAGCAGCCCATCGCCGACCTCGAAGTGAAGATCAATGAGCTTCGTCTTGTCGGCGCTGACAACAAGCTCAATATCAACGAAGAAATCGTCAAGCTGCAGGACAAGAGCCGCAAGCTGACTGAAAAAATCTTCAGCTCGCTGACGCCTTGGCAGATTTCACTGCTGGCGCGTCATCCGCAGCGGCCGTACACAGAGGATTACATCCAGCATATCTTTTCCGATTTCGATGAGCTGCATGGTGACCGCTACTATGCCGACGACCAGGCACTGGTGGGTGGCATCGCATATCTGGACGAAATTCCTGTCATGCTGATCGGTCACCAGAAGGGCCGGAGCACAACGGAAAAAGTGAAACGCAATTTCGGCATGCCCAAACCTGAAGGTTATCGCAAAGCGCGCAGGCTGATGCTGCTGGCAGAACGTTACCACCTGCCGGTACTGACATTCATCGATACGCCGGGCGCTTATCCGGGTGTCGATTCCGAGGCACGCGGCATTAATGAGGCCATCGCGGAAAACCTGGCCGTAATGTCGCGCCTGAAAACGCCGATCATCGCCACGGTGACAGGTGAAGGCAATTCCGGTGGCGCTATTGCCATCGGCGTTTGCGATAACCTCAACATGCTGCAGTATTCCACCTATTTCGTGATTTCACCCGAGGGTTGCGCAACCATTCTGTGGAAATCCGCCGATCACAAGGCCGATGCCGCCAAGGCCATGGGTGTGACGTCGGAACGCCTGGAGGAACTGGGTATCGTCGATACCACCATCGAGGAGCCCCTGGGCGGCGCCCACAGGGATATCAAGCTCATGTCGAATCGAATCAAGGAAAAGCTCATCGAACAGATCCAGCAATTCACGAACATGGACATTGGCGCGCTTCTGGAGCGACGTTACAAGCGCCTGATGAGTCACGGCAG
>JALRBG010000307.1 GCA_023257855.1 Pseudomonadales bacterium
GGATCGCGGTAATATTGCCTGGCGTGCGGCCAAGCATACGTTTGGCTTCGAGCCCGACGGCTGCGACAGTTTTCTGACCGTTGTGGTTGCGAATGGCCACGACCGACGGCTCATTCAGGACAATACCGCGACCTTTGACATAGATGAGCGTATTGGCAGTTCCCAGGTCGATCGACAGATCATTGGAAAACATGCCGCGTAACTTCTTCAACATGGGATTCGGTTAGCCTTCAAAAGTGAAATTCGGGGGTTGGCTCACTAGGTCTTTTCTATTGTACTTATGGAGAGCGGCTGCCAGTGTAGTTATTAGGAGTGTTAATCCAGTATAATTACCGGTTTCAGCTCGGGCAACTCTAGCAATCACAACAACTTAGAGCAAGAATTAAATCTGAATTGTCAGATTTAGGTCACTATTTTAGCCCGAATTTGTCCCTATTGGATATGGAGTGATAGATGTCTATCGAACTTGCCGACGTGGAAAACATCGCCCACCTCGCCCGCCTGCACCTGAGTGATGCCGAAAAGCAGGAAGCGGCCAAGAGCATGTCCAATATTCTCGGCCTGATCGACCAGATGCAGTCGGTGGATACCGCCAATGTCGAGCCGCTGGCCCATGCCTTCGACGCGGTCCAGCGCCTGCGCGAGGACGTGATCACCGAAACCGACCACCGGGACGAACTGCAGGAGATTGCCCCCGAAACCGAGGATGGCCTGTTCCTGGTCCCCAAGGTGATCGAATAGCCCCGGCTTCACACCTCCAGCCGCACTTTTTAAACCGATACTTCATGATTACTTGCACTTTGACTGCATGCACCGGTACCGCTAACGATGATTGATTCAGGCCTTGCCCAGATTTCCCGCGCACTTGCCGATGGCAAGGTCTCAAGCACCGAGCTGACGCAGGATTACCTCAAGCGCATTGCCGCCGAGAACGGCGACCTCAATGCCTATATCACTGTGTGCGAGGAACTTGCCCTGTCCCAGGCCAAGGCGGCAGACGCAAGACGCAGCAAGGGTGAAGCAGGTGACTTCACCGGCATCCCCATCGCCCACAAGGACCTGTTTTGCACCCAGGGCATTCGCACATCCTGCGGCTCCAGAATGCTCGACAATTTCATCGCGCCCTACAACGCCACGGTGGTGGAGCGTTTCAATGCCGCGGGTGCCGTCACGCTTGGCAAGACCAACATGGACGAATTCGCCATGGGCTCTTCCAACGAAACCAGTTTTTACGGACCGGTCAAAAACCCATGGGACCGTTCACGTGTGCCCGGCGGTTCTTCCGGGGGCTCCGCGGCCGCGGTTGCCGCCAGGCTGTGCGCCGGCGCCACCGCCACCGATACCGGCGGCTCCATTCGCCAGCCGGCGTCCTTCACCAACATCACCGGACTGAAGCCGACCTACGGACGCGTCTCCCGCTGGGGCATGGTGGCCTTCGCGTCTAGCCTCGACCAGGCCGGCACCATGACGCAGTCCGCAGAAGACGCCGCACTCATGCTGAACGTGATGGCTGGCCTGGATACCCGCGATTCCACCTGCAGCGATGTCCCGGCCGAAGATTACACCGCGGCCCTGGACAGGCCCCTGGACGGGCTGAAGATTGGCATCCCGGTTCAGCACTTTTCCGAGGGCCTGGAACCGGCCGTGGAACAGGCCATTCGCGATGCCATTGCCGAATACGAAAAGATGGGCGCGACCGTGAGGGAAGTCAGCCTGGACAACAGCCACCTGTCGGTATCCGCCTACTATGTCATCGCGCCGGCCGAGGCTTCCGCCAACCTTTCCCGCTATGACGGCGTCCGCTACGGTTACCGCTGTGACAATCCGGTGGACCTCGAAGACATGTACAAGCGCACCCGCAGCGAGGGATTCGGCGCGGAGGTCAAACGCCGCATCATGGTCGGTACCTATGCCCTGTCCGCCGGCTACTACGATGCCTACTACATCAAGGCGCAGAAGATCCGCCGCCTGATAAAGAACGATTTCCAGAGGGCATTCGGTGAAGTGGACGTCATCATGGGCCCCACCTCCCCGCACACGGCATTCCCCATCGGCTCGAAAAACGATGACCCGGTCAAGATGTACCTGGAAGATATCTACACGATAGCGGTCAACCTGGCAGGGCTGCCCGGCATTTCCGTGCCGGCCGGCATGGTGAACGGCCTGCCCGTGGGGCTGCAGATCGTCGGCCGCGATTTCGCCGAGGCGCAGCTGCTCAACGTGGCGCACAAATTCCAGCAAGTCACCGACTGGCACACGCAGGCGCCGGCAAAATAACCCGGCAGGATCACGATATGGAATGGGAAACAGTCATCGGTCTTGAAGTGCACGTGCAGTTGTCCACGGCCTCCAAGCTTTTTTCCGGCACCAGCACCGAATTCGGCGCCGCGCCCAACACGCAGGCCAGCATCTATGACCTGGCAATGCCCGGCACCCTGCCCGTCCTGAACAAGGAAGCACTGAAAATGGCAGTCAAGTTCGGTCTCGCCATCGATGCCGAGATCGGCCGCATGTCCATCTTCGACCGCAAGAACTATTTCTATCCCGACCTGCCCAAGGGCTACCAGACCTCGCAGCTCGACCACCCCACCGTGGGCAAGGGCAAACTGGTTATCGACATGGAAGACGGCACACAGAAGACTATCGGCGTGACCCGCGCTCACATGGAAGAGGACGCCGGCAAGTCCCTGCACGAGGATTTCCACGGCAAATCCGGCATCGACCTGAACCGGGCCGGCACCCCGCTGCTCGAGATCGTGTCGGCACCGGACCTCCGCTCGGCAAAGGAGGCGGTTGCCTACATGAAGAAGGTGCACCAGCTG
>JALRBG010000321.1 GCA_023257855.1 Pseudomonadales bacterium
CGTGGCCACGGGCACGCCGCCCGGCATCTGCAGGATGGAAAGCACCGAATCCCAGCCGTCGATGGAATTGGATGACAGGATCGGCACACCGATCACCGGCAGCGTGGTCAGGGAGGCGACCATGCCGGGCAGGTGCGCGGCGCCGCCGGCGCCGGCAATTATGCAGCGCAGGCCGCGCTCGGCGGCGGTCTTGCCGTATTCCACCATGGCTTCGGGCGTGCGGTGGGCGGAAACCACGGCAATTTCCGTGTCGATGCCGAATTCGGCCAGCATGTCGGCGGCCTGCTGCATGACATCCAGGTCCGAACTGCTGCCCATGATAATGCCTACCTTGTGCACTACTTTACTCATGCGATTACCCTGATTGCTTTCTTCACCTGCTCGACCTTGGCGCGCAGGCTGGTGATATCGTTGTCGACGATCGTGATGTGGCCCATTTTGCGGTGCGGGCGCGTTTGCTGCTTGCCGTAGAGGAAGATGCTGGCACCATCGATACGCAGCAGCGTATCCAGACCCTCGTACACGGCAGGTCCAGTATAGCCCGCTTCTCCCAGCAGGTTCACCATGGCGGATGGCATCATGATGGCCGTCGAGCCCAGCGGCAGGCCGAAGATGGCGCGCAGGTGCTGTTCGTACTGGGAGGTCACATTGGCATTGATGGTCTGGTGACCGCTGTTGTGCGGACGCGGCGCCACTTCGTTTACCAGCACCTCGCCATCCTTCGTGACGAACATTTCCACTGCCAGCAGGCCGACGATACCGAAGGCTTCGACGACCTGGCGGGCGATATTCTCGGCTTTCTCCTCGATCTCCGGTGCAACATGGCTGGGGGCGATGAGGTAGTCCACCAGGTTGTGCTCGGGATGGAACACGCATTCCACCGCCGGGAACACGCTCACCTCACCCTTGCTGTTACGGGCGGCGATGACGGAGACCTCGCAGTCGAAATCCACCAGCTTTTCCAGCAGGCCGGGCGCATCGAAGGCCTTGTCGAGGTCCCCTGCCCCGTTCAGCCGCTGCACGCCGCCGCCGTCGTAGCCGCCGGTGCCGAGCTTGTTGAAGGCCGGCAGGAAATCCAGGTGCTTGCTTATGTCAGCGAGGCCGTCCACCAGCACGAAATCGGCGGTGGGTATACCGTGGTCACGGTAGAACTGCTTCTGGGTGCGCTTGTCCTTGATGATGGCCACGATGTCGGGCTGGGGATAGACCACCACGCCCTCGGATTCGAGCTTGCGCAGGGCGTCCACGTTGACGTTCTCGATCTCGATGGTGAGCATGTCCATCGACTTGCCGAACTGGTAGACGGTATCGAAATCGGTGATGTCGCCGACGCGGAAGGCGCTGGCCACCTCGGCGCAGGGCGCGCCGGCATCCCGGTCCATGACCGTGGTATGGATATTGAAGTTGGTGCAGGCCTGTATCAGCATGCGGCCGAGTTGTCCGCCGCCGAGAATGCCGAGTTTCAGGTCCTGGTGAAATGCTTTCATGAAGCCCTTGCCGGACGCGGAATGCGCGTCTTTTCGTCAGGAAAGCGGCGCATCATACCACCAGAGTGAGTGGAAGGAAACAGCTAAAAGCCCTTGATTTAACTGGGGTTTATTGCACCTTTACAGTGCGGGTTCGCCCAATTCCGCCAGGTCGATGCGAAACAGGTCGCGCTGCTCGTTGGTCAGGATCAGCGTGGCATCATCGTCCCAGATCACGCTCTCCACCTGCCTGAGTACCCGGGTGTCCAGCGGATAGCGGCGAGCCGTGGAGGACAGCCAGGCATCCCCGCTTTCGGGCCTGTCAAAAATCCACAGGTCCTCGTAGGAGATCACCGCCAGGCGCTGCCCGTCCGGGGACAGTTCCGCCCCGGTGGCGGTCAGGATGTCCGGGTTGTTGTCGATAAGCACCAGGTCATTGGGCTTGTCGGTAAATTCGGTGTCCAGCCGGTACAGGTTGGCGCCGGCCTGGTAGCGGCCAAAGCCGCCGCGATGCTTGGTGATGAGATACAGCCTGCCGTCGGCGCTGAACAGCGCCTCGCTGTCGTAGTAAAGCTCGCCGCCAACCGGAGAAAAGGACACCTGTTCGGGGTAACGCACCGGCATGGCCTTGATGGCCGCGGACTGGGTGGAGGCCGTCGGATCGATCTCACTCAGGGCATAGATGACCAGGTCGCGGCGGTTGTTGCCGTTGTTGCCCGTATCGGCCACGTACAGGTAATTGTCGTCCACTGTCATGTCTTCCCAGTCGACATTGGTGGTGTACAGCACGCGGAAACCCGGCCAGGGATCCTTGCCGCGTTCGCGCTCTTCCCCGTAATAGGAAAATTTCGAAAAGGTCGGGATAAGGGTCTGGCCGTCACGATTGATGGCGAACAGGCGCGCATCGTTGCCGGAATCGTTCACCACCCAGTACGTGTTCGGGTAGGAACGGCTCTTCACCATGCCGCTCACCTCGGTGAGCCCCTGAGCCGTGATGCGCGCGGCAAGGACGGGCGCGAGCCGGCCGGCAGGCTGGCTGTGCGCCTGCAGGAAAGCGATAGCGGCGATGATGCCGGCCACCGACAGGGCTGTGTAGGCGAGCTTGGTCATGGCTGTTTACGAAATGAATCTGGCCTGCACGTAATAAGGGGCGTTACCAACATTTGGAAAACGCCCCTTCCACATTCTTTGTTTTAGCGGAATGATTATTCGTGCAGTTCCGCGTCTTCCTCTTCCTCTGCTGGCGCCGGAGCCGGAGGGGGCGCCGGTCTGCCGAAGGCTGGCGGTGGATTGTCCTTGGCAAAATTGGACAGGCTCACCACGTAGGCGCGAATGGCGTCGGCATCGTCCGCATCCAGGAACTCCCTGAAGGACACCATGCCGTTGTTCTGCAATGCACCGTCAATGACGATGGCGCTGAACAGCTCGGCGCTGTTGAGGGCCGGTGAGTATTTCAGGTCCGGGAACAGGCTGCTGACGCGGCCGTTGTTGCCGTGGCAGCTCGCGCAGTGTTCGTTGTAGTGCTGCTCACCTGCCGCCAGTAGTGTTTCATCGCCGAAGTTGGCAGGCGGGTTCAGTTCCGGCGGCGTATAGCTCAGCATCTCCGGCAGCATCGCATCGCCGTCCAGCGTGTACACGAGCAGGCGCGAATAACTGGGCGCGCGATAGGCGTTGGGACCGAAGCCACCGCCCTGCCCGGCCACCACCGCGATGTACTGCTTGCCATCGATGGCATAACTGGCGGCGCCGCCGACGATGCCGGACTGCGTATCCGTGGTCCAGATCTTGTCACCGGTGTCGGCACGGAACGCCGAGAAGGTGCGATCCGCGGTGCCCTGGAATACCAGGTTGCCGGCCGTGGTCAGTACGCCGGAGCGGGAGCCGCCCTGGCGCTGCTGCCACACAGGTTCTTTTGCTACCGGGTCCCACGCCAGCAGGTAGGAGCCCGCCCCTTCCAGTTCCGGCGCCGGATCCTGCGGCCGCTTGCCCACATTGATGGACAACAGCTGGTTGCCCATTTTCGCACCGGCTTCGGCCACCAGCGGGAAGCTGCCGTAGTTGGTGGGGATGTACATGTATCCGGTGTCCGGATTAAACGCCATCGGGTGCCAGGAGTGCGCACCGCCGGCAGACGGTACCACATGGAAGCCGCGGTCGCCGAACGCGCCGTAGTTGGCGTCCGGGTTGATGACAGGGCGGAAGTTCTCGTCGAAACCCAGCATCCAGTTGGCGGTGGGTACATAGAGGTCGGCCGACAGGACTTCACCGGTGGCGACTTCGATGACATAGAACACGCCATTCTTTGGCGCCTGCATGACGACATGGCGCTCCACCCCGTCGATGACCAGGTCGGCAGTGGTTAGCTGCTGGGTGTTGTCAAAATCCCAGCTGTCCATCGGCGTGGCCTGGTAATGCCAGCGATATTCGCCGGTGGTGGCGTCCAGCGCCACGATGGAAGCGGTAAAGAGGTTGTCACCGCCGCCCGGTGAACGAATTTCGGCAGGCCACGGTGCACCGTTGCCGGTGCCGATGATGACCATGTCGGTTTCCGGGTCATACACAATGCCGTCCCAGGGCGTGCCGCCGCCACCGGTTTCCCACCAGTCGCCGTTCCAGGTATCGGCGGCCCAGGCCAGTTCCGGTTGCTCGAATCCGAGCTCCGGATTGCCAGGCACCGCCCACCAGCGCCACAGTTCCTCACCGGTATAGGCATCGTAGGAAGCCAGATAGCCGCGCATGTGGAATTCGGAGCCGGCTTCACCGATGAAGATGCGGCCGTTGGCGATGCGCGGCGCACCGGTGATAGACAACTGCTTGCTGCGGTCGGTGGCCTGTTTTTCCCAGACCAGCTCACCGGTTTCTGCGTTGACGGCAACCAGGCGGCCGTCGAGCGTGCCCCAGATCACCATGCCGTCCCAGGTGGCGACACCGCGATTGACGATGCCACAGCACAGGTTCACCGCCCACTCACCCGGTACTTCCGGATCGTACTTCCACAGCTGTTCGCCGGTAGCAGCATCGAAGGCGTAGACCTTGCTCCAGGGCGCAGACACGTAGATGCGCCCGTCGTAGACCACCGGCGTGGTTTCGTAGGCGCCGCCCTTCTCCGCCAGGTCCGCATACCAGCCCAGGCTGAGCTGGTCGATATTGTCGGCGTTCACCTGGTCAAGCGGGCTGTAGCGCTGCTCTGAGTAGTCGCGGCCATAGGCTGGCCACTGGCCCGGATCGGCCATGGCCTCGACTGTGCCGGGCGCGGTCGCGGCCAGCGCGGGCACCGAGCCCGCCGCAGCGGTATCGGAGGTTGTGGCAGCAGGCGTGCCTGAATCACCGCAACCAGAAAGGGCGATGGCCAGGAACGATACGGCAAAAAGCCGGTTGGGATTAAGGTAATGCATGCGTGAACTCCCCTTGTGCGTGCATAAGCATATGACAGCGCACAATGTTACCCGCTAGCGCGGTTAGCGCAAAGGATTGAAAAATCCCGCTTCAGTAAAGCAGGCGTCGTGATCCGGCCGGGCATTGCTGGACGCCACCGGATCAGGCGATTATTCTCGCCTGATGCACTGGAAGCAGTAAAAAGCGAGTCATGGATATTGCCATCACCAAACTGTCCGACGCCGAGCATCGCGTCAGTATCACCCGTCGTGACGGTTCTACGGAATCGGCGACGATGGTGACCCGTGAGTTCCTGCGCCATGATTTTGCGCACTTCATCGTGGAAACCGAGGTGCCGGTAGCACTGGGCTACTGGGGCTGTGTAGCGGGGGGCGCCTCCCTGACAGGTGAAGGCACTGGCGGTTGGGACATCGCCTTCGCCGAGACCCTGGCGGGCCCGGTGCAGACGCTGATGCGACTCGAGGCGACGTCGGACCAGTATCTGGACATGCTGGAACGGATTCAGCCGCAGATCGCGACACAGGACCTCGCGCAGCGTATCTTTGAATTCGCACGCCAGCTGGCCGGACAATGGCGTGCGACGCCCTTTGGCGAAACCATGCACTTTGAGTGGCAGGAACAAGATACAAAATGAAAGGTTCTCATATGACACGCCTGGCACAGAATGATTGAATAGAGGTAACAGCCATGAAAACCATGACATGCCGCCAGCTTGGCGGTGCCTGCGACGAAACATTCACCGCCGAAACCTTCGAACAGATTGCTGCCCTGAGCCAGCAGCATGGCATGGACATGTTCGAGAAACAGGATGCCGCCCACCTGGCCGCCATGCAGGCGATGCATGAACTCATGCATGAGCCGGATGCCATGCAAAAGTGGTACAACGAAAGAAAAGCGGAATTCGAGAACCTGCCCGAAGACGTGTGATACCAGCCGCGCCCAAACCGGCCAGTGAACAAGTCCTGATCGTTAACCGCTGACTTAGTGGTCAATAGCCCATGGACTGATTGTAAATGTAGACCGAAAGCGCTTTGATTTCGGCGGCACTGAGCGTGTCCGCCCAGGCGGGACAGCTTTCGACCCTGCCCCGGGCAATCACATCGAATATCTGCTCCCGGGAATCGCCAAACAACCAGACGTCATCAGTAAGGTTCGGTCCGCCGAAAGGCTTGTAGCCGCTGCCGTCCTCGGCATGGCAATCTGCGCAAAGCTCGACCAGGTTGGCGACCCCCTCGACAGCAGCGGCATCATGGCTTTTACCTGCCAGGCTGAGCACATAATCCACCAGTCCGTTGAGCTGGTCCTCGGTCAGGTCCAGATCCCGGTAACTTGGCATCTGCGAGTAACGCGTATCGGGACAGCCGCCGTACCGTTTCAGGTCATCATCGCAGTTGGTGTTGCGCACACCGTAAAGAATGGTCTGCATGATTTCGAACACCCCTTCCGCCTGGGTCATTTCAAAGCCGGTCATACCCCAGTTCCAGTCGAAATCCACCAGGTTGGGCACCCCGATCCTGCCGGTAAGGTCGGCACCGTGGCAGCCCGCACAATGCTCGGCGATGGCAGACTGTGCCAATGACTCCATGCGAGCCTTCAATGCCGGCGTGGCCGCAATGACGTCCGGGGATGCCAGCACCAGGCGATCATCGAGATCGGACTTGGCGAAGCCGGCATGGCAGGCCAGGATGGCAGCAGACAGAAAAAATTTACGGGACAGGGATATCAATCATGGCGCGTCCTCCTACAGCGGATTGCGTCACTCTACTCCGGTGAACGGCTGGATTGAAGGGTAATTTGGACGTTGGTTGACGGGCGTCAATACCCGGTCAGGCCTTGAGACCGCGGAGGACGAATTCAATGTGAGCTTCGCAATACTTGTCCATATCGAGTGGCGAGTGGGCATCGAACTGCAGGCGCCAGAGTGCGCTGATCATGGCCGGTGCTATCAAGATCTGCGTGAACTCCACGGGGAAGGATTCGCGGAATTCACCGCTGGCCACACCCTTCTTGACGACTTTCCTGAGCATTTCCTGGTTGCGGCTGACCATTTCGCGGAAGAAGAAATCGGCAAGGGTGGGAAAACGCGTGGCTTCACTCATGATGAGCGCGACCAGCTGCGGCATGTTGTCTTCGTTGAGCGAGGCATACATGCGGCGGATGTGCATGGTCAGCAGCTCGGTTGCCGTGCCCTTGAATTCGGCGGAGAAATGCTCCGCTTCATCGCGCACTGGAAACAGGTTCTTGCGGATGACTTCCTCGAACAGGCTTTCCTTGCTGTCGAAATAAAGGTAGATGGTGCCCTTGCCGATACCGGCGCGCACCGCCACGTCGTCGAGCTTGGTTGCGGTGAACCCCTGCAGGATGAATTCCTGGAAGCCGGCGTCGATAATGGCGTGGCGACGAGCTTCTTTTTGAAGCTCGCGTTTGCTCGATATGCGCTCTTTGACAGCTTCCACCTTGGGAGGAACCTAGTTTTGATTACTAGAAAAGGATTTAAATTATAAAACTGACTGACTGGTCAGTCAATCAAGCGTCCGTCGGTGTGCCAAACAGACCCGTATTGCAGGACACAGGCACGTCCTCCTGAAGCAATAGAACATGGGATTAGGTCCGCTTTTATAGCAAAATCAGACCTTTTAATAACGATTAACAGGGTTTGGCAGGGACTTCCACTTCGGGTCGTTAGTAGACCTTGTTACTTGAGGTGTTCGTCCAGGAATTCGATGAGCTTTTCCCAGGCATCTTCACTGGCTGCCTGGTTGAAACGCTCCGGTATGGGAAAGTTCTGAAAGGCGTGCCCCGCCCCGTCGTACTGGTGGAACTGGTGACTGATGCCAGCGGTCGCAAGGGCGGCGCTGTAATCGTCCACGTCTTGCGGTGAGGGGTTAGTGTCCTCGTTGCCGAAGAAGCCGATTACCGGGCACGGGATGTTGGCGGCGAGATCGATGGGCGCGATCGCCCCCTCGCCCAAGCCCTTCTTGATATTGCCGCCGTAGAATAGGGCCAGCGCGCGGAACTGGGGGATATGGCAGGCGGCAAGCCAGGCTACCCGGCCGCCCCAGCAGTGGCCAAGCATGGCGATGCGCTCACCGTCGGCATAGTCCTGTTCGGCCAGCAGGTTGAAGGCAGCGCTGACGTCCTCGAGCGTCCAGTCGTCGCGACTTTCGGTTTTCTTGGTGTCCATGGACCCGCTTTTCGGCCACCAGTGGAATATGAAGGGTACGGCTACGGCATAACCGTTATCCGCAAGACGCTGCGCCGTGGTCAACGAGAAGGTGTCGTTCTCGATACCGGTGTGGCCAACCGGAATATGCTGTGCCAGGACGATGCCGGGAAACGCACCCTCACCCTCTGGTCGAAACAGGAACACCTCCATCGGCGAGCCCAGTACTTCGAGGGTTTCCACGCTGTAGTTGAATTTGCTCATCAGACGATGTCCTTTTCACTGACCTTGTGAAGCAAGGCATGGCCCTGGCTGATGCGATGTAGGTTGTCGATGAAGAGATCATCGCTGCGGCTGCGCATGCCGCTGCCGCCGTTGGAGCAATGCGGGGTGAGCGTGACACGTGGATGATCCCAGAACCAGCTGTCTGCTGGTAGCGGCTCCTCCCGGAATACATCGAGGATGGCGTGAGCCGGCTTGCCCGCATCCAGGGCGGCGCGCAGGTCCTCCTCAACCACCAGGTCGCCGCGAGCGATATTTACCAGCACCGCACCCTCTTTCATATTCGCCAGGAATCCGGCATCGACAACATCATGCGTACGCGCGTTTGACGCACAGGCGAGCACGACAACATCGGACCGCTGCAGCGCCGGCTGCATGTCATCAAGCGAGCAAACAGCATCGGCAAGGCCCTCGTCATCCAGGTTGCGCCTGGCGGCGGTGATGTGAACGCCGAACACCTGTGCACGGCGTGCGATTTCCTGCCCGATGTGGCCGAAGCCGATAATGAGCCAGCGGGTGTTGCCGATTTCGCGGAAATGCCTGTAGACCCAGTCTTTCTCGCGTTGCCGCGTGGCATATCCCGGCAGGTCCTGGAATAACGACAACACGTGTGCCATGACATACTCGGCGATGGCGATGGCCTGCGAATGGTTGTTGGTAATGGTGAGCCCGCCGCGCAACAGGTCGAGGTATGGCCCCTTGTCCAGGCCGGTGTTGATGGTATGCAGCCAGCGCGCTGAGGGGAAGCTGCCGATCATGCCGAGGTAGTCGCGAAACAGGGACGACTTGAACAGCTCGGAATGAATCCAGAAATACTCGGGCTGGATGTCTTTCGCCGCAACCGGTTTACCGGCATGGGTAATCTGGCCCTGCTCGTTGATAAGCACGATATCCAGCCCGGGCGCGGCCTGCTCGATGCGCTCCCGGAGGCGTTCAAAGGATGGTTGGTAAAACAGCGCCTGGCTCATGATAAGGAACAGCCGCCGGCATCAGTGCCGGCGGCCGGTTAGCAGGTGGGTATTAAGGCAGGACGAAGGTGTAATCCAGGGTGAAGAAGGGTTTCTTTAGCCCCCTCGCCTTGATCTCGGCCTTGTCGGTGTGCTCGGTCACATCAACGCGGAAATCCTTCACCGAGAAGATGGTGTCGGAATCCACGTACGGCGAGCGGTTGAAATACATCATGGTGGTGAACTCGTCGTGGCCCTTGGCGTGGATCTTGTAGTGGATGTGGGCGGCGCGGTAACCGTGGCGGCCAAGCTGGTGCAGCATCGAGCCGGTGGGGCCAGCCAGAGGCACCGGGTAGTCGCCCGGGATAACGGTAGCCACATCGAATTCGCCGGTCTTGCTGGTGGTGAAGCGGCCGTAGAAATTCCACTCGGGCAGATGTTCGCGCTGGACGAAGTAGTAGCCCTCGCCGTTGGGCTGCCAGATGTCCACCTTGGCGCCGACTACCGGCTTGCCATTCTTGTCCACGACCTTGTGGTGGATGAACAGCGGATTGTCCTTTTTACCGATTTCGCCGATCAGTTCACCGGACTTGCGCTTGGGGAGGCCGGGTATATACAGCGGGCCCTCCACGTTCATCTCGGTGGTCTTCTTGTTGGCAGCGTCTTCCAGCAGCACGGCGATCTCGGAGATGCCCAGGCAGTCGCTCATCAGGTGGATTTCCCCCATCGGGAAGTCCTGGTTGGGCTGCGCCAGCTTGAACAGGAACTGGCGGCCGATCTCCAGTTCCTCGGTGGTCAGGTTCACCTCTTTCTGGAAGGCGTGCAGATGCTTGATCAGGCTGGAATAGATTTCATGCAGGCGAGGATTTCGCTTGCCCCCGTCACCATGGTTGATAACGGCCTTGGTGATGTTTTTCAGGGTGATGGCTGTCATGTGTTGGTTCCCCTAAATGGCAATTACTATTATTAATGTTTATTGGTATTTATTGGTGTTAATCTTTGTTAATAAGAGTTAATCGGCGTTTGCTGGTTCAATAAAGAACGGAGCAGGCATGATACCGCTTCACGGGAATTATTCCAGCACCCGCAGGCAACCGGACATCAGTCCTTCAGTCCAGCAGCCGCAGGTTGCCGATCACCGTTTCGGCCGCAACCGGGCTGATCAGCGAAGCACACAGGTTGACTGCCTGCAACGGTACTGCGGATTTCTGCCTGAGAAGCTCCAGGGCCTCTCCCCCGCCTGTCATCAGGTCTGCCGCCACGGCGGGACTTATCGCGCCAACCTGCGGTAGCAGGTCAAAGGCATACAGGGAATGCAGCGCCGACAGCAACTTTGGACCAACCATCTGCGGCGCAACATGATCTGCATCAACGCGGCGGATAATTGATAACACGGTTTCCGCGAGAAACGGCAGCACGACGCAGCCGCGCCGGAACAGGCACACCGCATTGTGGACATTCCGGCGCGCCTTCAGACTGCCGCCTTCTGCCTGGATCCAGGTTTCCTGGCCAAAGGCGCAACTGCCGTCACAGGAAAGTACCATCGCCTTGTCCATGACGAAGACATCCGCATCCAGCCAGATGGCCTGTTCGTAACCCTGTGCATCCAACGCATCCTGCAGCAGGATGAGACGTCCGTAATCGGTGGCGACAGGCCCGCGGCCGCTCTTGTCCAGGTACCAGCCGGGCACGCCATCGAAAATCGCGTCGCCGACGAAGCGATAGTCAAATCCCCTTGCCTGGCTCCAGGCACGTACCGAGGCCATGCAGGCCTCTATCCAGGGCGGCACCTGGTTGGTACGAAAGGACTGGATGACAACGGTACGCAAGCCGATTACTTCACCAGGCCGTGAGGATTTTCGGGAACCTGCTTGCGCACTTGCGGCAGGAAGCGCAGCCAGAATGGCGACTCGAGATGGTCGAGCCGATAATCGATCACCGCCGGAATATTGCGCGCGACAAATTCCTTCAGCGCCGCCTGCATCTCCCGCGTCGTGGTCACCCGCCTGGCCTCGACACCGAAGCTTGCGGCAAAGGCGACAAAATCGGGATTTTGCAGTGACGTCGCGATGGCCCTGCCGCCATAGGCATTGTTGAGTATGCCTTCGACGTTCCTGTAGGAGTTGTTGTTGATGATCAACATGATCACGGGAATATTGAACTGCACCGCCGTGGCCAGTTCCTGCGCGGCATACATGAAGCCGCCATCGCCGATCAGGCATACCACCGGCACGTCCGGCCTGCCGATTTTCATGCCCATGGCCGTGCAGGGCCCGAAACCCAGCGCGCCCTGGTAGCCGGAGGAAACATAGGTATGCGGATGATGCACCGGCAGCAGTTCCAGGCAGGCATGGTTGATCTGGGTGACATCCACGACGACGATGCCGTCTTCACCGATTTCCTGCCTGATCGCACCGAGGATGTCGGCAGCCTGCTGCTGTGGTGCCATGGCTTGCTGCACTTCCTTGCGCACCGCCGCGCAGGGAGCAGACAGGTCCTTCTTTTTATCGAGGTATTTCGGCACCCGTTCCAGTAGCGCTGCCACGACTTGCCCGATGTCCCCGAGCACGCCTTCAATGGGCGCGGGCAGCCGGGTCAGTTCGGCGGGATCGATGTCCACCTTGATGATGTGCAGGTCGTCGTCCCAGCCCCAGTTGTACACCGGTGCATACAGGCGCGTGCCGAGGGCCAGCACCACGTCGGCTTGCGCCCATAACTTGTTGGAGCCGAGCTGGTTGAAGGCCAGCGGGTGCCGGCAGTCGATCGTGCCCATGCCGTTTTCCGACATGCCCACCGGCGCACCCAGCATTTCCGCCAGGGCCTGGATGGATTTTCCGAACGCGGCCGTACCGCCGCCGGCGAGCAAGAACGGAAACTGCGCCTGCGCCAGCTGCCGGGCGACGCCGTCAATCTGGTCCATGTCGAGTTCAGGCAGGCGCCTGTCGGTGTCCGCAAATATGCTGTCGTTGTACTCGATCTCCATGCGCACGATATCCGACGGCAGCTCCAGGTAAACCGGTCGCGGCCGCTCCGCCTGCACCTCGGCAAGCGCCTTGGCGATGCCGGGTGCAATCTGGTGAGGGTCTTCCACCCGGCTCGCCCACTTGGTCAGGCTGCGGGCAATGCCGATCTGGTTGTCGAGTTCGTGCAGGACGCCGACGCCCGAACCTATGAACATGCGCTCGGACTGTCCGGCCAGGCACAGCACGGGTGTGTTGCAGGCATGCGCTACCAGCATGCCGGTGGTGGCGTTGAGGAAGCCGGGGCCGGGTACGACCAGCAGCGTGCCCGGGCGCCCACTGGCATGGGCGTAGCCGAAAGCCATGAGCGCGGCGCCCTGCTCATGCCGCGGATGAATGACCCGCAGCTGGTTGCTGACATCGTGCAAACCGGCGAACACCGGGTCGAGCTGTACGCCGGGAATGCCGAACAAGGTGGAAATGCCGTTGGCAACGAGGGACTGGGCGACGACTTCACCGCCGGAGAGGATGCTCATGTTGTCGGTTTACTGCTCGTCACCCGTGGCCACCGGACGGGAAGGATCGGTAATCCATTCGCTCCAGGAGCCGGGATACAACGGCGGCGTATCCAGGCCGGTGATTTTCATCGCGAGTATGTTGTGGGCGGCGGTGACGCCGGAACCACAATAACAGACCACCGGTTTGCCGGATGCCAGCACGGGCGCGAATTTCTCTTTCAGCGCGGCCGGAGACAGAAACTTTTTACTGGCGTCCAGATTGGCGGAAAACGGTGAGCAGGCGGCACCGGGAATATGCCCTGCCACCGGATCCAGCGACTCGGTATCGCCCCGGTATCGGGGCAGGTCGCGGGCATCCACCAGCTGCTGGGTGGCGGTATCGAGCTCATCGGCACTGACCGTTGTAACAAGTGCGGGTTTAACCGGGTAGGCAGAAACGGCCACGGCTCCCGGTGATTCAGTACTTTCGGGTTGGCCGGCCGCCTGCCAGGCTTGCCAGCCGCCGTCGAGCACGGCAGCTTGTTCGTGCCCGATCCAGCGCAGCATCCACCACATCCGCGCCGCCATGGCGCCGCCGGCATCGTCGTACATCACGACCTGCCTGCCGGGTTGTATGCCCAGTGCGCCTGCGACCTGGCGCCAGTCGGCAATATCCGGCAGCGGATGGCGCCCGGTCTTGCCGGGTATATGGGGTGTGCTGAGATGGTCATCCAGGCTGATATAGTGGGCGTCGGGAATGTGACCGGTGTTGTAAGCCTTGCGACCGGCCGCGGGATCGGCCAGGGAAAACCGGCAATCTACGACCACCCAATCCGGGTTGTCCAGGTTTGAAGCCAATTCACCGACAGTGACCAGGGTATCCATCAGAATGCTCCTTGAGGATTCACAGGATTCCGCACGTCAACCGCGCCCCACCTGCTGCGTTATTACCGTCAGCAATGTAGCAAACCTGGAGAACAACATGAAAACCTTTTTGGTCAAATCCGGCCTGGTGACCGCAGGCCTACTGCTGGCGTCAGGCCTGCTGTCATCGGTCGTATATGGCCAGGACGACGTCGATGAAGAGCGCCGTGCCCGCATGGAAGCGCGGCGCGCGGAAATGGAACAGCGCCGGGCCGAATACCTGGAAGCAAACCCCGACGAGGCCGAACGCATGGAAGCCAGGCGCCGCGAACGCGAGGAGTTTCTTGCCAACAATCCGGAAGCCGCTGCCCGCATGGAAGAGCGTCGCGGGGAGATGCGCGAACGCTTCGAAAACGGTGAAGGCCGGCCGCGCGGACCGGACTTTGAAGGACGCCGTCCGGGACCGGGCGGTTTCGAGGGCCGCAGACCGGGACCACCCCGGGGTGATGTCGACCGTCGCCGACCTGGCCTGCCTCCCGGCAATTCCGGAGGGCGCCGCAGCGATTCAGCGCCGGATGAAAATCGCGACCGGTTTTAGGGCATCCAGGACCCGGGCTGATGTTACACTTCCTCCACCATGGCAACACAACATCCGGAGAGAGTGAACAGCAGTATGCATATAGATCCCGCAACCCTGAACAACAAGGAAATGTACAAGTTCCTCATCGGGGGGGTCGCACCCAGGCCCATCGCCTGGGCCGGCACGCGCAGCAAGGACGGCTTCAACAACCTGGCCCCGTTTTCCTTTTACAACGCCTTCAGCTCGACACCGCCGATCGTGGGGTTCTCTACCATCCCCCGCCTGGACGGGCGCAAGAAGGACACCCTGCAGAACGTCATCGACAATAAATGTTTCACGCTGAGCGCCGTCAGCCGCAGGCTGGTCACGGAGATGAGCAAATCCGCCGCCCTGCTGGAGCCGGAGGAGGATGAGTTCAGCTATGCCGGGCTGGAGCCTGCCGAGGCGCAGACTATCAATGCACCTTACGTAAAGGACGCCCTCCTCGTCTTCGAGTGCGAGCTCAACCAGGTCATCAGCTTCGGCGACGTCGAGGGATCCGGCAACCTGATCCTTGGCCAGATCAAGCACATCAATATCAATGACGACATTTACGAGGACGGGTACGTTAATTTCGAAAAACTCGACCCGGTCGGCCGCCTGGCCGGCAATTGGTACGCAACCATCCGGGATAAATTCGAACTGAAACGGGGATAATCATGACACGTATTTTTATTGCTGTGTTTTTTCTGCTGTTTACTTCACTGGCTGCCGCCCAGGAAATCGATGACGCCGCCATCGCCACGCGCGTCAACTTTGCCCTGCAAAACAGCAAGGCACTGACGGGTGCGGATTTCATGGCATTCAGCGTGAACGGTTATGTCCTGCTCGCCGGACAGGTGTTGAGCGAAGAACAGCGCAATACCGCTGCCGCCGCTGCCGCGTTTGCGTCCAGGGATATTCGCCGGCTCATCAACGAACTTGAAGTGGTGGAGGCGCTAGACGATTCGTTTGATGCCGCCGACAGGCAGATCCTGGCGCAGATCGAGGCCGTCATTCCCGCAATGTCCCCTGCCACGATTCCGGTCATCCACAATGGCGTGGTATTCCTGCTGGGTCGTGTCACCCGCGCCGACGGCAATGACGTCGCCCAGCAGATCAGCCGCATGGACGGCGTGAAGGCCATCAGGATCAGCTACGAATACACGGATTAGATTTATTGGATAAAAAAAGGGCCGCGATTGCGGCCCTTTTTTTGCCAGGATTATTTCAGTAATCCATCGGTGTTTCGCGGATCTGAAATTGCACCATTTTGCCGGTGGTGCCCTTGCCACCTTCGGTATGCCAGATCAGGTGGTTGCCGTAGTTGGCCCAGAGGGAGCGGCCTTTCCAGCCCAGGTCCGGATCGTCGATACGGCCGTCCAGACCGCGATGGTAGAAGCCCATCGGGTACGGAACGCGCAGGAAGGTCCAGTCACCGGATTCCGGATCCAGTGCGATCAGAGAATCTGAGTTGGAGCCGGTGATGATCGGCGTGTCCTTGCCCAGGCCGCTGACATTATGCTGGTCGACCCAGCCGAAGTAATGGAAATCGGCTGGTACGTCGCTGTTGCCCATCTTCGGACCCGGAGTCTGGTAAAGGGTCCAGCCGGCATCACAATGGGTGCCGGTTTCAGTGCCGGGTCCATTCAGGACGGGACAGGCGCTGCGATCGAGCTTGGCCCAGTGCGAAGAACCTGCCAGGGCGACCCAGGGATTGCCCTTGCTGTCCAGGTCCATGCCGCGCGGGTCGAAGCCGGGATCAGGAATCGCATAGACTTCAGCGATACAGGTTTCCGGCGGATTATTGCCGCGATCCAGGCGGATGATGGAGCCGAACGGGAAGCCCGCACCGCTGTCCTCGTTGGCGCCCCAGACGATGTTGCTGTTGTTGGGGTCGGGGATCACGGTGTACATGTTGTTGCGGATTTCGGTATCCAGGTTCGGATCCTTTTCATCGGCATCCCAGGCGTTCCACGGGCGGGTAATCACACCGTCACCGTTGGTGTCGATGATCTGCGGACACCAGCCCTGGGACAGTTCCTCGTCATGGGTCTGGTCCCAGATGCGTGTGTTGACCCAGCCGAATACCGGGCCCAGCAGCTCGTTGAAGTACAGGGTGTTATCCGGATCGGTGCCGAACTGCAGGTGATGCGTGGCGAAACAGGTGTCGATCAGCTCGAACTGGCCGGTGACCGGATCAAACACGGAGGCCTGGCGGTTGCTGAAAGTCAGCGGGTAATACTGCGCGTACTTGTTGTCGGAATCGCGACCGCAGAATGCCGGCTGGTCATTGCGCACCTTGGACGTCATCCAGACGCGGCCATCGGGACCGATCATCGGGTTGTGCGGGTCGGCCGGGTTGTAGTCCGGTCCCCACAGGTGCTCGAAGCCCCAGAAGTTGGAGGGGTTGCCCGGAGCCGGGAAGCGGCCGCGCACGATGCGGGGGTCTTCCTTGGTGGGGATGGTATAGAAGTAGGAGTCGTTGGTGATCGGGTCCACCACCGCCAGGGTACCGTGGCCGGAGGAAACCGCGTAGGTCGGGCCGTAGGCGTTTACCGTGGGGTTGTTCTTGTCCGTGGTGATTTCGTCGTGCATGAAATCATGGTCGCCGCCGATATCACGCAGGGTAACTACCACATTGCGCTCTACGCCGGTCGGGCGCGGCGGTTGCGGAGGTACCGCGCCGCCTTCGATCTTGCGGGTCCAGTTGGCGAGCATGTCGACCATGCCGTTCATGCCGATGCCGGCCAGGTTGGCCGCCATGGAGCCGCCGCGGACACCCAGCGTGGTGCGATAGCGCCAGGCTTCTTCGTGGGAGTCGAAACCAAGGTGATCCATGTGGTCCAGGGAGCGGGTCACCTCGTTGCCAAGCTGGTGACAGAACTCGCAGTCGCTCTTGAACTCGTGCAGCATTTTTTTCTGGCTGGTGATGGCCGGCATGAAACCGTTGGCACCGGTACCCGGGAAATTCTCGTCACCCGGTATTTCGATCAGGGACAGCCAGTAGTCAGGCGGGTAGACCTTGGCGGCGTCAGCGGGTGTCGGTGCAACGCTGACGCTCAGCGCCACATCCCGGTCGCCCGGGCGGCCTTCGGTGGTCTCGGAATCGAGCAGGCCGTAACCACGCACCCACAGGTTGTAGGTGACATCCGGCAGCTGGGGCATGACCCAGCGTCCCTGGTCATCGGTGACAACGATCTTGATGAAGCCGGTATTCAGCTCGTTGGTTTCCGCGATCACCCAGACGCCAGCTTCGGGACCGTTTTCACTGGTCACGGTGCCGGTAATATAACCATCGGGGTATTTGCGTTCTGTGAACCCGGGAACCTGGGCCATCATTGCCGTGCTCACGAAAAGCAGGCCAACTGCCATGGCTCTGAAAATAGTCTTCATAGATCCTCCTGAGATAATCCCTGGGATATTGAAAGTGGATATTCGGCCAAAACCGGATATTGAATTTGCTGGAATTCTTGGTCTGATTCCTTCTCCTCGAAGGACGCCGAGTATACCTGAACTCGTTTTTCAACTTAAAGCCTTTATGCCCTGAAATCCCTGATTTCCCCGGTTTGTGCAGGGTTCCGTTTTGAGGGTATACACAATACAATCTTGGGCCTTTCAGCCGTAAATACACTCACCAGCCAGCGGGATTTTCGGCCCAAGTTTTCGGTCGCGTTTTACGAAAACCGCAGCAAGAGGTACCCATGCCCAATAATATCGCCGCCAACAGCCTGCAGATCAGCCAGGTACTCTACGATTTCATCGAAAAGGAAGCTGCCCCGTACACCGGCATCACGCCTGATCATTTCTGGAGATCGCTGTCGCGGATCGTGGCGGATTTTGCACCCAGAAACAGGGAGTTACTGGCGAAACGTGATGCCTTGCAGGAACAGATTGACGCCTGGCACAAAAGCCACGACATGGCGTATTACCTGGCCCACCGCGACGAGTACAAACAGTTCCTGACCGACATCGGCTACCTCGTGCCCGAGGGCCCGGACTTCAAGGTCAGCACCTGGAATTCCGACTTCGAGATTTCCATCGTTTCCGGCCCCCAGCTGGTCGTACCCGTGATGAACGCACGCTATGCCCTCAATGCCGCCAATGCGCGCTGGGGCAGCCTGTACGATGCACTCTACGGTACCGATGTCATCCCCTTCACCGGCAACGAAAAGAAAGGCTATGACCCAGAGCGCGGCCAGAAGGTCATCGACTGGGCCGACGACTTCCTCGACCAGGCCATTCCCCTGGAAAACGGCCGTCATTCCCAGGTGCGCGAATACACGCTGATCAACCAGGACGGCCATATCGTCCTGAAAGTGGAACTGGAGGATGGCACCTACACCCAGCTGACCAACCAGGACAAGCTGGTCGGCTGGCAGGGTTTTTCCGAAGCGCCCGAGGCACTGCTCTTCGTCAATCACGGCATGCACATCGAAATGCAGATCGACGATGAACACTTCATCGGCAAGCAGCACCATGCCAGCATCCGGGACATCGTGATGGAATCGGCCATGACGACGATCCAGGACTGCGAGGACTCCGTTGCCGCCGTCGACGGCAGCGACAAGGTAAGCGTCTACCGCAACTGGCTCGGCCTCATGCGCGGCACCCTGCAGGCGAATTTCCAGAAAGGCGACAAGACCCTCACGCGCGTACTTAACCAGGACCGCTTCTACAAAGGCACCAGTGGTGAAACCGTTTCCATGCAGGGCCGCAGCCTGCTGCTGGTCCGTAACGTCGGCCACCTCATGACCACCGATGCCGTGCTGGACAGGCAGGGCAATGAAATTCCCGAAGGCATTCTCGATGCCATGGTCACCACCCTGTGCGGCCTCCACGACCTGCAGCGGAACAGCCCGTTCCGCAACAGCCGTAACGGCAACATCTATATCGTGAAGCCGAAGATGCATGGCCCCGAGGAAGCCGCCTTCACCAACGACCTGTTCAACGCCGTCGAGGATGCCCTTGGCCTTAAGCGCAACACCATCAAGGTGGGCGTCATGGATGAGGAGCGCCGGACCAGCGTCAACCTCAAGGAATGCATCCGCGCCGTAAAGGAGCGCGTGTTCTTCATCAACACCGGCTTCCTCGATCGCACCGGCGATGAAATCCATACCAGCATGCACGCCGGCCCCTTCCTGCCGAAGGCGGCGGTGAAAGGCGAGCCATGGATCAGCGCCTATGAAGATTCCAACGTCGACATCGGCATCCGCTGCGGCTTCATCGGCAAGGCGCAGATCGGCAAGGGCATGTGGGCGATACCCGACAAGATGGCCGACATGATGATGCAGAAAGTGGCGCATCCCAACGTGGGCGCCAGCTGCGCCTGGGTGCCCTCGCCTACCGCGGCCACCCTGCATGCCATTCACTACCACCAGATTAACGTCACCCGCACACAGCGCCGGCTTGCCACGCGCAACCCCGCCAGCGTGGACGACATCCTCAGGATTCCGCTGATGGTGGAGAACAAGCTCACGCCGGAGCAGATCCAGAAGGAAATCGACAACAACGCCCAGGGCATTCTCGGATACGTGGTGCGCTGGATCGACCACGGGGTGGGTTGCTCCAAGGTGCCGGATATCAACAACGTTGGCCTCATGGAAGACCGCGCCACCTGCAGCATTTCCAGCCAGCACATCGCCAACTGGCTGTGCCATGCCATCTGCTCGCAGGAACAGGTGATGGAAAGCATGAAGCGGATGGCGAAGATCGTCGACGAACAGAATGCCGCCGACCCCCAATACCTGCCGATGGCGCCGGGATACGACGGCATCGCTTTCCAGGCCGCTTGCGACCTCGTGTTCAGGGGCATGGAGCAGCCTAATGGATATACCGAGCCGGTCCTGCATGCCCGGCGCAAGGAACTGAAGGAAAAACTGGCTGGCTGAGCGGAATTATTATCAGGGGGATAACCATGAAAACCATCATTCGCACGCTGTTGCCCGTCCTGGCCGCAGTCACTTTGTCACAGACCACACTGGCACAAACTGCGGCGCCAAACGCCACCGGCATCAGTGCGGGACATACCCACCTGATCGTGCCTGACGTGGCGAAACATCGTGAAATCTGGAAAACGCTTGGCGGCGTCGAACGCTCTTCCGGCCGCCTGCAGCCATTGATGTTCCCCGGCATGTTCATCCTGCTGCGCGAAGGCGAACCCTCGACCGCCTCCATCAATACCACGGCCAACCACATCGGATTCACCGTCAATGACTATGAGGATTACAAAGCCAGGCTGGAGTCCGTTGGTGCCAGCATCTTTTATGATGACGGCAGCAACCAGGTGCTTGCCGACCTGCCCGATGGCGTGCGTTTTGAATTCGCGGTCGACCCCGAGCAGGTCGAACCCATCAGGTTCCATCACACCCACCTGTCACCCGCCGATGCCGAAGGCCTGCGCCAGTGGTACGTGGACGTGTTCGGCGCCGAGGTCGGCGAGCGCCGCAACCTGCCCTCTGCCGTGATTCCCGGCGGTCGGGTTGATTTCATTCCCAACCGCAACGGCGACCCGCTGCCCACCCAGGGCACGGCCATAGATCATATCGGTTTCGAAGTGACGGACTTACAGGCTTTTGCTACCCGGCTGGAGGGCATGGGCATTGCCTTCGACCGTGCGCCGGAATGCATCGAGGCGATCAACCTGTGCATTGCCTTCATCACGGACCCGAAAGGCACCTACATCGAGCTGACCCAGGGGTTGGCCAATATCACGGAACCAGCATCCCGGTAAATAAATTACATTAAGTATTAAATGTAATTTATTGATTTAAATATTTTTTATTAATATTTCTTATTTCCCCGGCAGGGCAAAGACGTACAGGTTGTTGCCCGATCCGTTATCGATGTTCAGGCGCACCGGGCCCATGGTGCCGTTGCTGATGCCGGGTGCCGACAGGTTATTGCCAGTGATGACGGCGATGTACTGGCGACCATCGACACTGTAAGTGATATTGCTGGTGGAGATCGGCCCGCCGAGCACCGTTTCCCACAGGACCTCCCCGGTATCCAGGTCCTGGGCCCGGAAGCGCCGGTTGACGTCACCCCAGAACAACAGGCCCCCCCCTGTGGTGAGGATGGATGCCGTGGTCGGGATCATCCCGGTATGCCAGTAGTCGATCTCCCCGGTTTCCATGTTGATCTTCGCCATGCCATTGAGTTCGTCCGGTGTCGTGCCGGGCGCGCTGATGCCGATGCGGCTCTGCGGCATGGCCGGCAGGCCTTCCGAGGCCGGCATGGCGGATGTCATGTTCAGGCAGTTGCGCACGAAAGGTACGTACATGGCATTGCGTTCCGGGTTGTAGGAACTGGGCCAGTACGAGCGGGTGTTGAAGTAACAGATGATGCGGTGGGCGCCGGGTTCGGTCAGTAGCAGGTCGCGGTTGATGGTGGTCAGCCCGGTGTTGACGTCGATATCCTCGATCAGGAAGTTCTCATGTTCTTCCGGGAATGGCAGCGCCCAGAGAAATTCACCCGTGTGCTTGTCCAGTACCCACAGGCCTCCCCCTTCCCCGACGTTGACCACCACGTCGCGTTCCTGGCCGACCACTGCCGGGTTGATCCACTTCACGTGCTCGGGATCCGGATTCACCCGGGTGCGGAAAATGATGCGTTCTTCGTTCATGTCCTCGTCCCAGTCGTCACCCGGCAGGTGCTGGTAGTACCAGGCCAGGTTGCCGGTGTCCGGATCGATGGCGACGGTGGAATTACTGTACAACTCGGCAGGCGCCTGCAGGGGCACGGCGAAGGAATCGCCGCCATGACGATCGTAACGGGTATAGGGGGACGGATTGGCGATGCCCCAGTAGATGAGCCCGGACTCGGGATCGTAGGAACCGGGCAAGCCCCAGGCGGAGGCACGACGGTCGTCCAGCGGCACGCCGGCCCAGGTATCGTAGCCCGGCGGCTGATCCGGCGCCTGGGTGGTATAGAAGGTCCATTGCAGTTCGCCGGTCAGGGCATCATGGGCCGTGATCACGCAATCGGCGCGCGTACGGCAGGTGCCGGCAGACAGGACCTTGCCATCGGCCACGAAGGTGCCGGACGTGATGTCGCGGCCGTTACTCTCGCTGCGCCAGCGTTGCTCGCCGGTTACCGCGTCGATGGCGATGATCGAGCCGTCGGAAGCGCCGAAATAGACCATATCCTGGTAAATGGACATGGTCTTGGAACGGCCTGCCCGACCGGCCAGGATTTCCGGGGTGTGGCGCCAGATAAGGTCACCCGTCGTGGCATCCAGGGCAACGATGGTGGCATCCGGCATGGTCAGGTACATGACCCCGTCATAGACGGTGGGAATGGTTTCGGTGACGCCGTCGGGCAGGCCCCGCGACCATGCCAGGCCGATTTCCCCGACATTGTCCCTGTTGACCTGGTCCAGCGGGCTGAAACGCTGGGCGTCGAAGGTGCGGCTGAACATGAGCCAGTCGGCCGGGTCCGGGTCGGCCAGCATCGCGTCCGTCACGGGCCGATAGTTCTCGATGGCGGACATGGAGGCCAGCGGATTGAAGGAGGTGGCGTTGTCCATCGAGGAAGGACTGAAATTGACGGCCAGGAATCGCACGTAGTCCAGCAGTGCGGGCATCTGCCCGTCATCAATGACGACAGGTGGCATACCCTTTTCCGGGTTGCCGGTGCGCAGGAAGGCGATCAGCGCCTGTTCATCCTCGCTGCCCACGCGTTCGAGAATGCTGGGACCCAGTGTGCCGCCGGAGCCGTTGGCACCATGGCAATGGGCGCAGACCGTGTTGAAAATCTCGAGCCCTTCCGCCATTTCCTGGGCATAACCAGCGTGAGCGTAAACGCTGAAAATCAAACCTGTGCAAAAAAGGTTTTGTTTAAAGTTCATGGTAATTTTCACCTGGTTTCTACCTATCGGAAATTAGACCACAACCCAGGAAGCGTGACGAGCGCAGGTGTTATCCTGTCACTCCATCTGCCAGTCGTTAATCATGCGATAGCGTGCCGTGCGGATTCTCTTGAACTTGCCGTCCTCGATATCGTAGATGCCCCAGCTGATGATGCGCATCACCTGCCCTTGCTCCAGCGGCACGCCCCAGAAGCTGTCTTCCCAGTCCTTGATGACTTCAAAAGTCGTCGGAATTTCCACGGCCAGTTGGTTACCGTCCGTGATGAAGGTGGTCACGTCGACCCGCTCCCTGATGTACTGCTTCACGTTGGCGTAAAAATCGCGGATGCCTTCGGCTCCGACGATTTGGGAGGTACCCAGTTCCAGCACCACGTCCGGGTGGTAAAACTTGATGAAGGTCGGGTCGTTGGCATTGAAGAGTTCGAGGTATTCATTGTACGCGTCGCGGGTCATGCCCTCGTCAGCAGCAAAGCCGTGAACCGGCAATACCAGCAGCAAGCACAGCGCCACCTTACGCAGAATGCTTATTGTTGATCGGCCCATCCTGAATCCCCCTTGTCGCCTCGAAACCCGCAAAAACAGCCAATCGAGCATACTGCAGTCACGCCGGTGCCACAACTTGCGGACGCTTGCCGGCAATAGACTTTGATGACGCGTATGGCTATTCTTGGGTGCTCTCTAATCAGCGATCCATCCGCTGCCAGACAATAAAAAACCTACCGCAGGGGGAATACCGATGTGTGACGAAAGAACCTGGAAAGAAGACAAGGCTTACCTGGGCAAGAAAAAACTGAGCCGCCGCCAGTTCAACCGCCTGACCGCCGGGGCGTCAGTGGCCATGATGCTGCCGCCGGTAGCCAACGCCCAGCAGGTGACCTCCAGTCACGTCGAGATCACCACGCCTGACGGCGTCGCCGACTGCTTCTATGTGCATCCCGCGTCAGGCAAGCATCCGGCCGTGCTGGTATGGCCCGACATCTTCGGCCTGCGCGATGCCTTCGAAACCATGGGCACACGCCTGGCGCAGTCTGGCTATTCCGTGCTGGTGGTGAATCCTTTCTACCGCATCCAGCCCGCGCCGACGTCCGAGCCCGGCGCCGACTTCAACGATCCCGACACCCGCAACAGCCTGTTCTCCATGATGGGTTCACTGAATGCCCAGACGCACTTCACGGATGCGCAAGCCTTCCTCGGCTGGCTGGACCAGCAGGATGAAGTCGACACCAGCCGCGGTGCCGGCACCACCGGTTACTGCATGGGCGGTCCGATGGTCATGCGCACCGTGGCGGCCGTACCGGATCGCTTTAAGGCCGGTGCCACCTTCCACGGCGGCGGCCTCGCCACCGATGCCGCAGACAGCCCGCACCTGCTGATTCCGCAGACCCAGGCGAGCATGCTGCATGCCATCGCCGCCAACGACGACGAAGCCAGCCCGACAGTGAAGGACACCCTGCGCGATGCCTATGCTGCGGCCGGTATCGCTGCCGAGATCGAGGTTTACACCGGCACGCTGCACGGCTGGTGCGCCATCGACTCGCAGGTGTACAACATGGCGCAGGCCGAACGGGCCTGGAATCGCCTGCTGGCCCTGTTTGAAACGGCACTCGCCTGACACTGACCAATCGGACATGCCCATGAAACTGATGAAACCTCGACTGGCGATAGTGGTGGCTGCCATGCTGCCCTGTCTCGCCGCCGCGCAAACCGGCTTTGAAGGCGTCTGGAGCGGTGCCATGACCACCCCCAATGACGAGCACTGGAAGGTCGAGGACATCACCCATTGCTGGGCAGGATGTCCCCTTGTGCCCTACCAGCAACTGGGTGCGATGCTGGATGATCCCGCCAACGATGAACTGACCTGGGAAGAACTCGAAGGCCGCTATTATGGCAGCATGGCCCAGCACCTGCGCAGTATTTCCACAGAAGCGGGGCTTGAAATACTCAACGGCAGCACCGATGCCAACAACCCGTCCATCCATTGTCATGATTACGGCTACATGCGCCAGTCGCTCAACCCGCTGCCGATGGCCATCATCAACAATGGTGACCACCTGACGTTCAAGTACGAGGAATGGAACCAGGAGCGCACCGTGTATATTGATGGCCGTGATTTCCCGGCCAACATGCAGCCCTCCCAGTTCGGCTATTCCATCGGCCACATGGACAACGGCGACCTCGTCATCGAAACGCGCGGTATCGCTGCCGACATCTACAACCCCTTCTCGGGCGGCGGCGGTTACAGCGACCAGGTGGTCGGCATGGAGCATTATTCGCTTTCAGGCAACCCGCCCGTGCTGAGCGTGGTGATGACGCTGACCGATCCCGTGACACTCAAGGAGCCCTACCGTTTTCACAAGGAGTGGTTATCCACACCCGACCTGGTATTGCTTGAAGACAGCTGTGTCGACGTCCCCGGAGAATTCTGAGATGAAAAAAACAATCACGATGCTGCTTGCCGCGGCCGTCAGTTCGGTTGCCAGCGCACATCACTCGGCAGCGGTATTCTACAAGATGGATGAGGAAATCACACTCACGGGCAAGGTCACCGAATTCCGCATGGGCAACCCGCACCTGCGCATCTATTTCGATCGGGTCAACGAGGATGGTGAAACAGAAAAGTGGATGGCTGAAGGCGGTTCGCGCACCGTGCTGCTGAGGCACAACTGGACCGGCAATGAAATCAAGGAAGGCGACGTCATCACCATGACCGGCAACCCGTCACGCGACGAAGATTCGAACATCGTCCACGTCAAGGACATCATCCTGGCAGATGGCAGGGAAATGTTTGCCGAGGATCTCAATCCCGACAACGCCGCCCGCCTGCTGGAAGAGCGCCGGCGAAGGGATTAAGAACAGCAGCTCAAGGATTTTCCCTTAACTGAAACCAGGGAAAATCCTGGTTGGCTGGTTTTACCTTACCTGCCGCCTCAAGCAGGGCATCGCCAATGTACCTGATATAATAGGGCGGTGGTATGGGCTTGATACTGTCCCACCATTCCCTGCCGCCCGGAGTCAGTAAGTAGGAAAGGAATATATTCCGGACCCCTACCATTTCGGCTTCGGCCAACTGCCCCGCATTGTAGAGATTCCAGACGCTGCCAAATCCATGGTGCATGGCATGGAGATGGGAATGGAAACATCCCATCTCCGCCTTGCTCAGGCTCTTCATGTCATTCAGGCCGCGGGCGAATATATCGGCAATCTCGGGTGTGCTCGTAGTGCGGTCAAAAAGATCCAGGAATTCCTTGCGCACGTTCTGCAAGGAATCAAACAAGGTTCTCTTTCTCAAATCCCTGACTTCCTTGGCCAGGTAGAGCAAGGTGACTATCACCCCCAGGGCAGAAACAATTTCTGCCAGGGCACTCCAGTCAGAGAAGGTCATACCTACCTTGCTACCTCGTCTCCGCGATAAACCACAGTACGAATTTGCCGGGTGTTGGTGATGTCATCCAGCGGGTTGCCATTGAGCACGATGAAATCCGCACTCATGCCCGGGGCCAGCGTACCCGCGTCCCCGATACCCAGGAATTCCGCCGCGCTGGATGTCGCCGCCACGATGGCCTGCATCGGCGTCATGCCGGCGACCACCATATCCTCGATCTCGACGTGCGCCGCGTAGGGCACGTTGCCGTCAGTACCGAGGGCAACTTTCATGCCGGCACGGGTCAACACGTACAGGTTGCGCGCCTGGATGGCCCAGGATTCCGCCGCTGCCTCGTTTGCTTCCTGCGCCTGCAGCCGCTCCAACTCATCCGTCGGCACCAGGCCGGTCAGCCAGTCGTAGTTCGTGGGCACACCCCGGTACGGCATGTTCGGCACCAGCACGACATCGGGCCGCGCCTGCACCATGTCGACGAATTCCGCGTCCACATCCATATCCCGCACCCCATGCGCAAACGCATCGAGTCCTGCCTCGAGGAGGCCCTTGGCATCCGACAGGTTGTAGATGTGTGCAGTCACGCGCACGCCGTTGGCATGGGCTTCATCGATTACGGCACTGTACAGCTCGGGCGTAATCTTTTCGTACTGGCCGTTGCGGTCGTCGACCCATATCTTGATGATATCCACACCGCGGGCAGCTTCCTCAGCGGCGGCGGCCCGCGCCTCTTCAGGCGTATTCACCCAGTGCGGCACTTCCGTGCGTCCCGGCTCGGGTCGTGTAATGCCGCGGCCGGCGGCAAAATAGCGGGCGGCGCCGGTGATGGTCTCATCCCGTATCGCCAGTATCTCGTCATCGGCATCCATGCCCAGGCTCATGGCGGCGCCGACACCGAACACGACGCGATTGCGCAGGTCCTGGATGAGGGCTTCACGGGTGGTGCTCAGGTGGACGTGGGTATCCAGCATCATCGGCATCACGGTAGCGCCGGCCAGGTCCACTCGGCGGGCACCGGCAGGCAGTGACATCGCTGCAGTCTGACCCACCATGGTGATCTGGCCGCCGTCGACCACGATGGTGCCGTTTTCGATCGGTGCGCTGCCGTCGCCGGTGATGATACGCCCGCCCTCATAGATCACGGCGGAGGATGTCGGCACTTCGGCATCCTGCTCGTCGGAGGAACAGCTGGCTATGAATGCCGCTACAGACAACAGTGCCAGCAGTTTTAGTTTACGAAAATTGATAGTGTTCAAGTCCAACATGATTTCCCCCGTTGTCATTCTTCAGAATAATTTTTCAGTAATGTTGCTTTACCTGCACTTTACCCTGCACTAAGGCAAACGCGAGTAGGTGTAATCTCCCGATACATGGGAAAGAATAAACGACTCTACCTCGCCGTCATCGTTGACGACAAAACGGTACGACAGTCCCAGGCCGTCGAACAGGGTCTCTGACAGCGGCACCAGCGTACGCGGTACACCCTGCTCCAGCCCCGCCGCCCCGAGCCCGAGTGCGCTGTAGTTACCGACGATCTTCGCGATCAGTTCGTTGCCCTCCAGGGTGACTTCGTAGGTGCGCGGGCCGTCAGTATAGATCCCGCGATACGAGCCCACATATTTTGCCAAGATATCCGGCGACACCGAGACACCCTTGTCGGCCGCATCGGTGAGCCTGCCTTCCCAGGTTTCACTGCCGCGCTCACAGACCGACTCCAGCATGCCGGTATCAGCCTGCAGGCGCATGGCCGAGGTGTAGCCCCACGGTGCCGTGAAGGCATCGGGATCACTGAAGGTCGCCTCGATCTGCAGATGGCCAAAATCCGTGCGCGTGATGCGCTCGGTGACGCGCAGTGCCTCCGTATGCGAGACACCGTATCGGCTCACCCAGGTCTGGTCGTTGAAACCGTTTGATTCCACCACGAGGGTGTCGCCTTCCCAGTGCCCGGCGGAGTGACCCGTAAAACTCGGAAAGGGATTGGTTTCGAGTTCGCGCCCGTCGAGGTGTATCACCCGCCAGGTCAGGTCTTCATTCAGGATGACCAGCATGTCCGGTGTTTGCACATAACGTTTCCAGCCGCCGGCACTTTCCGTTTCGGGGCCGTTCGGCAGGCAGGTGAACAGTGGGCGTGCCTTGTAATACTCAACCTGGCGGTCCCGGGCCAGGTCGGCGACCCATGGCTGCAGGATAGCGGGATCCAGATCCGCGACGGGCGGCGGACCGTTCCACAGGCCGGTGAGATCCGGCTTGCCATCCGGCGTGCGAGGTGCTGGCGCGCTCAGATCCGGGCTGCCATCCGGGGAGCGCGGAATACCCGGCCACGGCCGGTCCAGCCACTGGGCGGCTGCAGGCAGCGATAGTGCGATCAGTACAGTAAATGCGAAGACATGTTTCATGTATATCCCTCTCCCGGGACATCTTACCGCAGTAATCAGTGCTATGGAGAATCCTCCACCTGCTCCAGCGTCATGCGCCCTTCCCTTCAATCACCCAGGCGGCGCATTCGGTACCCAGCTCTTTAACCGCCAGGTCGACATATTCCTGGTAGTCAGCCTCGGTCAGCACATCCTTCCAGCGGTTGTTGGTACCCTTGTTAATGAATGCCTTCGCCCCGCCGGCAAACACCTGCCCGCCCATGGGGGTGACCTGTTCGGCATGCGCCTTCATCCAGTCGAAGATGCAGTATTCGACGATTTTCGGCCAACGGCTTTCCTCGACGTCGATTTCCAGGAAATCGGCGATATCGCGCATCTCTCCCTCGAGGTCGTGCTTGAGGTCGTTGTAATGGAAAAGTTTGATATTGGGCAGGTCGCGGTACTGCCACCAGGTGCGGATGTTTTCCCAGAATGACCACATGGGATAACCATCCTCGCGCAGCATGCGGTACCAGAACGTTTTCACGTCCGCAGGGGGCGGCTCAAGCGGCGGCCCCACCAGTCCCGGCGTGTCGTTGAACATGTGATAGGCCTCCTCGGTGAAATTGAGCAGGTGGTTGTGCAGGCTCCAGACGATGTCGGGAAAATTACGGGTGACATAGAGGTACTTGCAGGCCGGGTTGAAGACGAGCGCGTCCAGCGGCAGGTGGGTCTTGATGAAGCGGCGTTTTGTCTGCCCCTCCAGGATATCCATCTTAACTTCATAGGGCATGACGCGGACTTCCAGCCAGGGTGTCAGCTGCTCGGTGGGCAGGTTCGGATCACCGCCGTAAATCAGCTGGCCGACAATCTGCTGTGTCCAGGTGGTGCCCGCCTTGGCGTAGGTGCCGATGATGATGTCGTCATCACGAAACGGAAAATCATTCCAGATGGTGGAATCCATGTGATGGTTATGGAGTTCCCGGGTCTTGCACGGCAGCGGTATGGCGTCGCTCATGATTTACCTACTATTATCGTTTCGAAACAGTGAAACTTTTCAGGTCAGCTATCAGACCTGAAAAGGTTTTCCGACTGCTCCTGCATGTTCTTCCTCAGGTCTTCATCGTTCTGCGAGGCGATCATGACATCGAGCAGCTTGCGGGTTTCATCCCGGCTTGGCAGTGTGCCGGATGATCCGGGTCAAGTAAACGCCGGAATCCAGCGACACGGTAATTCTGTGTGCATTCGGCAGGACAACTCATTATTATTTCTACCCTGTACAACCTAGGGGGTTATCACCATGTTTAGCAAGTTGCTTTCGTGCCTGGTCCTGATTGGCCTGCTGCACGCATCAGGTGCACAGGCACACCACAGCTTTGCCGCTGAATTCAGTTATGACGAATTCGGGACGATCGAAGGCGAGGTGATCGAGGTTCTGTTCGTCAATCCGCACGCCCGGTTCTTCGTCGCCGTCATCAACGAGGCCGGCGAGGAGGAGATCTGGGACACCCAGACATCGAGCAGTGTCGGCCTTACCCGTTTCGGCTGGGTCAAGGATTCCCTGCAGGTGGGCGACAAGGTAGAAATGGAAGGCAATCTGGGCCGCAACAATACGCGCAAGCTCTGGATTCGCAAGGTCACTTTTGAAGATGGCCGCGTGATTACACCGACACCGGGAGGAGCAGCCAGTGAAAAGGATTAATCCCCTCCTGCAGTTCACCACCCTCATAGCCTTCCTGCTGCTGGCCCCTGTCGCCGGCGCCCAGATCACCGGCCAGTGGTTCCTCACCATCGATCACGGCGGTGAGCGCCTTGGCATACTCACCGTGGAGGAAAACCAGGGCAGCCTGGAAGGCTTCATTGACGGCGGCCCCATCGACCTCAGCCTGCAGGGCAGTACCATCGAAATGACGGCGGATTACCGTGATGGCGGCGGCAGGCTGCTCAGCCGGCATCTCACCGGATCCGTGGCCAACGGCATGATGAGCGGCACCCTGGTAGCCGTCCATGACAATTCAAGCGGTACCTGGCGTGCAGAACCGTGGCGTGGTCCGTCATCATCCGCGCCCCCAGCCCCGGTCGACCTGACCGGCATCTGGTCACGCATCTCGGCCGGCACGGAAAAGGTCCACCTGGATTACACGGCTGCCGCAGATGCTCGAATCGCCGACTATCATTACCTGGACGATCCCGCCCTGCGCTGCATATCCCCCGGCCTGGTTCGCGTCTCCGGCTGGCCCTATCCGGTGGAAATCGTGCAGAACGACACGCAGGTCACCATCCTTTACGAAAGCTTTCACGAAGTCAGGCGCATTTTTACAGACGGCCGCGATTTTCCCGACGACCTGCCCGCAACGGCGATGGGCTATTCCATCGGCCACTGGGAAGGCAGCACCCTGGTGGTGGAAACGCGCCAGTTGAAACCCGGCTATGTGGACCTGGCGGGGCAGCCCCTGTCGGAGAATGCCCTGGTCACCGAACATATGTCCCTGGCAGACAACGGCAACATACTGCGCAGCCTGCTGACCCTGCATGACCCGGAATTCTATGCACGCCCCATCACCCGCTATCGGCAGTGGCGGCGCACCCCGGATACCGCGATCCTGGAATACGACTGCGACCCCTACCCCTTCTTCCGCGGCCTGGAACTGGAGGGAACGCTGGACGAGTACTGGCAGCGCATGCGCCAGGCCGCGCGCAGGCGCTGAACACGGCCTGAACCGTATGCCCGGTGAAATGGACATTCACCGGGCCAGTTCATATCCTAGTAACTGACGACAACCTACCGGCTACCGTAATGAAAAAGTTATTCCCTTTTCTTTCCATGTTTCTTTCCATGTTCATTTCCGCGCTTGCCATCGCCCAGGAAGGCAGCGTTATCTATGTCACCAACGAGGATTCCAACACGGTATCCGTGATTTCCGGCGACACCCACGAGGTCATCGCCACCATTCCCGTCGGCAAGCGCCCGCGCGGCATCAAGGTGAGCCCGGATGGCAGCGTCTTTTATGTCGCCCTGAGCGGTTCACCCAAGTGCCCGCCAACCATGGACGACGAGGAATGTGAAAAGATGGTGGCCGACAAGTCTGCGGACGGCATCGCCGAAGTGAATGCCGTGACACAGGAAGTGGTCCGTATTCTGCCGAGCGGCTCCGACCCCGAGCAATTCGACGTGAACTGGGAGACCGGCAGACTGTATGTGTCAAACGAGGACACCCACACCTCGAGCATCCTCGACCTGAACAGCGGCACCCTGCTGATGACCATTCCCACCGGCCTGGAACCCGAGGGTGTGCGCCTGACGCCAGACGGCAGCCGTTTCTACGTGAGCGGGGAAGTGGCCAGCGACATAACCGTGCTCAATGCCAGTACCGGTGCCGAGATCACCCGTATCGGTGTTGGGCTGCGCCCGCGTGACATCCTGTTTACCGCCGACAGCTCGACGGCTTACATCTCCGCCGAATTCGGCGCCCTGATCAACATCATCGATGTGGCCAGCAATACCGTAACCGGTGAAATCGCGCTGCCCGAAGGCTCTCTGCCCATGGGCCTGGTGCTGTCGCCCGACGAAACCATGCTCTATGTCGCCAACGGCCGCGGCCAGACCGTGACGGCCATCGGCCTGGCCAGCAGGCAGGTGGTGAATTCCGTGGTGGTTGGTCCGCGTCCCTGGGGACTGGCCATGAGCCCTGATGGCACAACACTGTATTCAGCCAACGGTCCGTCCGACGATGTATCCGTCATCGATATCGCCAGTTTCGAGGTGGTGAAGAAGATTCCCGTGGGTGAGACGCCCTGGGGCGTCGTGACGGGTCCCGCTCCCCGCTGAACGCGGGTACAGGCCCTACCTGAATCGTGCCGCCATCCGGATAACGGATTGCGGCTGGCCGTCGATCCGGTACATGTCCTGAATTTCACACAAGTGCTCGAAACCGGCACCCTGGTACAGGGCCAGCGCTGGCGTATTGCCGCCAAGCACCTCGATATCGATCCACTCGATGCCGTCGCTGTCGCGCACCCACTGGCAGACATAATCCAGCAGTTGCCGTGACAACCCCCGCCGCCTGAACGCCTTGCCCACACCCATGCCCAGCAGCGCCCTGTGCAATATCACGCTGTCTACATGGGCGCGCAGGTCGACATGTCCCATGATGTCGCCCGCCGCGTTGCAGATGACCCAGGCACGCCGCCATCCCGGCTGGCCAATGGACCTCGACAGGCCGGCAACGAAAGCCGATTCTTTTTCTGAGGGGAATTCCACCACGTCACGCGATACTGGCTGGAACAGGGGATAGCCTTCCTTGCCATTGATGGCAAGCTGGGCATTCAGGTACGCGAAAAAATCCGGGTAATCCGCTGCAGCCAGTTCACGAATGTGTGTTTCCATGGCAGTCAGGGCAAGGACATCAGGCATATTCGCTAGCCAGCCTGGTCCGGGTCCGCTCTAGCAGCGCCTTGGTCAGCCGGATGCCCTCGACATCCTCGATGGTACGGCCTTCGTACTCGACGCCGACGTAACCGCGGTAACCTGCATCGAGGACGATTCGCATCATGCGGTCGAAGTCCGTGAAAGTTTCATTGCCAGCGGCATCGAAATCATACGTCTTGGCACTGGCCCCCCGCGCGAAAGGCATCAGCTCCTGCACGCCCAGGTAGTGGTCGTACATCTCCTCGGGCGTAATGCGGAAATTGCCGAAATCAGGCAGTGTGCCGCAGTTGTCCGCATCGACTATCTGCATGACGCCGGCCAGCCACTTGCCGTTGCTGGACAGGCCGCCATGATTCTCCACGATGACATTGATGCCGTAATCGGCGGCAAATTCACACAGGCGCTGCAGCCCGTCTGCAGCCAGCTTCTGCTGCTCTGCATACTCGCCACTGGACTGCGCATTGACGCGGATGGAATGACAGCCAAGCCAGGCGGCCGCCGCAACCCACTTGTAGTGGTTGGTAATGGCCATGGTACGAGCGGCGCTGTCAGGATCACCCAGCGCCCCTTCCCGGTCACACATGATGAGTACGCTGCGGACCCCGTTGTCGTCGCAGCGCTGTTTCAGTTCAGCGAGGTAATTCTTGTCCTCTGCCTTGTCCATCCAGAACTGGTTGACGTATTCCACCGCCGCGATGCCGAATTCATTGCGGGCATAGGCGGGAAAATCGAGATTGGTGAGTTCACCGCCGAACAGGCGCCGAAACAATGACCACTCCGCGAGGGATATATCGAAAAGCTCTTTGTCCTGCCCGTAAGCAAGTGTAGACAGGCAGGACCCCATGGCCATGCTGCAGCCGGCTACTGCGGTCGATTTCAGGATTTTTCGGCGATTTGTCATATGCCCTCCAGGCATGTTCCGCGTTGATAGGGCATTACCCTTCCTTGCCGTGTGGCCCCAATAGTGCCATATTCTGCGCCTGGTCGGCCAAAAATAAATAACCACAAAACCACAAAACCACAAAAAGAATATCAGGGGATGCTATGAATCTCGCCATTCGGTCGAAGCTCTCGATCATGATGTTTTTGCAATTTTTCATCTGGGGCTCATGGAATGTCACCATGGGTACCTACCTGCTCAATATCGGGTTTGACGGTATTTCGGTCGGCGCCTCCTATAGCACCATGAACTGGGGCGCCATCTTCGCTCCCGTCATCGTCGGCATGCTGGCCGACCGCTTCTTCCCGGCGCAAAAAGTCATGGCTATCCTGCACCTGATGGGCGCCGTCCTGCTCTACTGGATCTCGACCATCAGTGAACCTACGGCATTTTTCTGGTCCCTGTTCGCCTATGCCCTTTGCTATATGCCCACACTAGCCCTAGCCAATTCGGTGTCTTTCAACCAGATGGACGATCCCGGCAAGCAGTTCCCGGGCATACGCGTCATGGGCACGCTCGGCTGGATCGCAGTAGGACTCATCATCGGCGTTTTTGTTCCCACCCTGACTGGCAGTTCCATCGAGGCGACCAACCTTCCGCTGCGGATCGGCTCCGTCAGTTCGCTGGTCATGGGACTGTACTGTTTCGCCCTGCCGGACACCCCTCCCAGCACCGTGGGCCGAAAACCTTCGGTTGCCGAATTACTGGGCCTAGAAACCATATCACTGATGAAAGACCGCTCCTTTGCCGTGTTCATCATCGGCTCGCTGCTGATTTCCATACCGCTGACGTTCTATTACAACTTCGCCAACGCCTTCCTCAACGAAAGCGGCATGGAGAACGCTGCCGGCAAAATGACCATGGGCCAGATGTCTGAGGTGATCTTCCTTGTACTGATTCCATTCTTTTTCGTACGCCTCGGTGTTAAGAAAATGCTGCTTATTGGCATGGCTGCCTGGGTCCTGCGTTACGTGATGTTCGCTTTTGGTAATAACGACACACTTGTCTTCATGCTGTATGTCGGCATCATTTTGCATGGCGTCTGTTTTGATTTCTTTTTCGTGACCGGACAGATCTATGTCGACAAATTCGCACCGGCTCACATTCGCTCCAGCGCACAGGGATTTATTCACGTTGCCACCTACGGGGTCGGCATGGTGATCGGCTCTTGGGCCTCCGGGGCCATCGTCGACAGTTATGTCGTTGCCGGCAACTTGCATGACTGGAGCACCATCTGGTTAATACCGGCCGGCATGGCTTTCATGGTCATGCTTGGCTTCATGTTTTTTTTCAGGGAGCCCAACAGCGTACCTGCCGGACAAACCGAAACCACCACCATGGGAGATAGCTATGATACGCCGCATTAAATCCATCCTGCCGGTCCTGCTAACACTCGTTTTGTACACTGCATCCGCGCAGGCGCAAAACATGAACCACGACATGAATCACGACATGGCGGAGCACATGGCCATGCTGCAGCGCATTGCGGACCGCGAGGAAATCGAGCATCTGATGTGGCGCTACACGCGCGCGCTGGATTCCTTCGATCCCGACGCCTACGTCGCCGTTTTCACCGAGGACGGCGCTTTTGGCAACATCAAGGGACGGGATGCCCTGTACAAGATGATTGCCGACCTGCGCGATTCCCGCGCGAAACAGGCCGCCGAGGGTAACCCGCCGGCGCCGATGTACCATGCCACGGAAAATTACTGGACGGAATTCGTCAGCGAGAATCATGCCCGCCATCATGCCTACTGGGTGACCTACTTCGGCGCCAATGGTGCGGACTCCCCCGCCCGCATGGTTTCCGTCGGCCGCAGTGTCGATGACCTGGTCCGCGTCAACGGGGAGTGGCGCATCCACCTGCGCAACATCGCACCACAAGACTGAAACCACCGATATCTTTCCACCAACGGCCCGCTGGATTGCGGGCCCGCGTTTTATCGCGATGATCGCGCTACCTGTCGACACCCTTTCATACACACAAAACAAATCCTCAAAGTATTATGTGACGCGGTTCACATTTTGTTCCGGGGACCCGGATTGCCTCTAGGGTAAATCCCCAGCAGTACTTTGTTTTCCGCGTCATTGCTTTGATTAAACACACGATTAAAGTACATTAATGTGGCATCTGCTTCTGGTGAAATATCATTTTGATATCGAACTAAGTAGCAAGACTTTGAAACCAGTGTAATTTTTCCCGGGTGTTCCATAATTATCCGATGTTTTGAAAATATCATTCTAATTACAGCATTAGGCACGCAGGGAACAGGGAGTGAGCGGCGGTGACGGAACATGATAACAGCAGCAATACCGCCGGCATCTGCCAGCCAAGGCCAAACTGTCCGTAGATTAGCTAGAAGAGCGCTTCGCTGCGGGACGTCCCTGATAGGTTGTAAAAATTTAGTCGAGCCCGAGGATTTTGAGGTTGCCTTCGGCATCAACGCCGGAGGCGGCGAAATCGTCGAAGGCTCTGTCCGTCACTCGGATCATATGCTCCCTGATGAAAGGCGCCCCTTCCCGTGCGCCATCCTCGGGATGCTTCAGGCAGCATTCCCACTCCAGCACAGCCCAGCCATCGTACCCGTAGCTGGCGAACTTGCTGAATACCTGGCGGAAATCGATCTGTCCGTCTCCCAGTGAACGGAAACGTCCCGGCCGCTCGACCCAGTCCTGGTAGCCGCCATAGACTCCCGACCGGCCGTTCGGCCGGAACTCCGCATCCTTCACGTGGAAGGCCCTGATGCGGTCATGGTACAGGTCTATGAACTGCAGGTAGTCCAGTTGCTGCAGCATGAAGTGGCTAGGGTCGTAGAGAATATTGGCAGCGGCATGCCCGTCAACCGCATCCAGAAAACGTTCGAACGTGGCTCCGTCATGCAGATCCTCACCCGGGTGGATTTCGTAGCAACACGCGACACCGTTGTCGGCAAAGGCATCAAGCACCGGGCGCCAGCGCCTCGCGAGTTCCGCGAAGCCCGCTTCCACCAGTCCGGCAGGACGCTGCGGCCATGGATACATCGTGTGCCATAACAGCGCACCGGAAAACGTGGCATGGGCCGACAGGCCAAGCCGCTTGCTGGCCTTGGCCGCGGCAATGAGTTGCCCGGTCGCCCATTCCGGCCAGGCTTTCGGGTTGTCGCGTACTTCCGGTGCCACGAATCCGGCAAACATCTGCTCGTAGGCCGGATGCACCGCAAGCAGCTGGCCCTGCAGGTGCGTGGACAACTCGGTGATCTGTATGCCGTGCCGCCCGACCTTGCCTGTAACCTCGTCACAGTAATCCTGGCTGTCGGCTGCAATGGTCAGGTCGAACAGGGCCGGGTCCGTAGGTACCTGGATGCCGACATAACCGAGGTCGGCAGCCCACTTCGCCATGTGCTCCAGGGAATCGAACGGTGGTTCAGTGCCTGCAAACTGCGCCAGGAAAATTGCCGGTCCCTTCATCTTGTTACCTCGGGTTGCTTGCTGCGGTTTGTGAATCGGTCAATGTTTGGGCATGTCCAGCCAACGACACCCTTTTGTCGAGGATGCTACCGTGGTTTCGATGAACGCCATGCCGCGCAGGGCTTCCTGGATTCCCGGGATGGTCCTGTCTATGACTTCGCCGTCGCGAAAGGCCATGATCTCTTCGGCAAAGGTGCGGTACAGGTTGGCAAAGGCCTCGATATACCCTTCCGGATGGCCGGGAGGAATGCGCGTATTGGCTGCCGCTCCGGGTCCGGTGGCAGGCGTACCGGTGCGGATCATCTGCGCAGGTTCAATGTTGGATTTCAGCCATAACGTGTTGGGATCCATCTGCTGCCAGTCCAGGCTCGCCTTGTCACCGTAAATGCGCAGGCGCAGGTTGTTTTCGTCACCGACACAGACCTGGCTGGCCACCAGCGTGCCGCGGGCACCGTTGTCGAAATGCATCAGCACCGTGCCGTCGTCATCCAGCTGGCGACCATCGACGATGGCATTCAGCTCCGCCGCGAGCCTGGTCACCGAGAGGCCGGAAACGAACTCTGCCAGGTTGAAGGCATGGACGCCGATATCCCCCATGCAGCAGCTGATACCGGCTTTTGCCGGGTCCAGTCGCCAGGCAGCTTGTGCATTGCCGCGATCTTCCTCGCGTCCGGCGAGCCAGCCCTGCGTGTATTCCACCAGGATTTTTCGCACCGTGCCGAGCTGGCCAGCTGCAACCCGCTCGCGTGCTTCACGGATCATCGGGTAGCCGTTGTAGGTGTGGGTGAGTCCATACAGGAGGTTGGAATCTTCCAGCAGCCAGGACAGGTGCTCGCATTCTTTCAGCGTGGCTGTTGCCGGTTTGTCCGACAGGACATGGAAGCCATGCTTGAGTGCGGTGGCGGCGATGTCGTAATGGGTGTGGTTGGGAGTGACGATGACGACGCATTCCATGCGCTTCTCCAGCGGCAGGGAAGCCTCGATCTCGCACATGGTGAAGTAATCGGCATAACAGCGGTGTTCATCCAGGCCCAGGGCCTTGCCCGAGTCCATGGAGCGGGCTTCGTTGCTGGAGAATGCGCCGCACACCAGCTCGAAACTGTCATCCAGGCGGGCGGCCATGCGATGCACTTCACCGATGAAGGCTCCCTCCCCGCCGCCGACCATGCCATAACGTACTTTGTTCATATCATCCTTTAATACATTACGAAGGCGAACAGGGTATCCCGGACTGCCGCCAGCAGGTACTGCCTGCCGTCGATCAGGTAAGTCTGGGGACCGTTGGAAATATTGCCGATGCGGCTGTGCCACAGCAGGTCGCCATTCTCGCCGTCAAAGGCCACGAGGTTGCCGCTGCCGTCGCCGGTGAAGACGAGACCTGTCGCCGTCGTGAGCACACCGGCGCCGACGGGGGCGCCGCCCGGCCATTCGTGCCGCCACACGGCTTCACCGGTGCGGTAATCCAGGGCATTGAAGGCATTGCCGTCGGTGCCGACGATGGCGACCCGCTTGCCACCGAGGCCCATGGAGCCGCGCGGATCCGGGTCCGTGAGATAGACGATATTGAAGCCGTTGTTTTCGTGGGTATAGAACAAGCCGAAATCCGGATTGAAGGCCGGTGGCTGCCAGTTGGCCACACCGCCTTCTATCGGCGACACCAGAGCGCCGGGAATAATGGCTTCCTTCTGCGGGTTGGGAATCGGCGAGCCATCCTCGCGAACACCCAAGTCCCAGTTGGATTTGGTGCCGTATTTTTTCGTTGCCACCGATTCGCCAGTGATGCGATCGACGGTAAAGAAATAACCGTTGCGCGCTGCCGTGGAGACCAGCTTGCGCGGCTGCCCGTCGATCTCGCCATCGATGAGGATCGGCGTCTGGGCAGAATCCCAGTCGTGCGTGTCATGGGGTGAGGTCTGGTGATACCAGGCCATCTCGCCGGTATCGACGTTCACCGCCATCAGTGTGCAGGTAAACAGGTTGTCACCGGGGCGGGCCACACCGGTATAACCGGGAGTCGGATTGCCGGTGCCGAAAATGTAGTAGCGGGTTTCCGGATCGAACACGCCGGGCACCCACACCTGGCCGCCGCCGTTGCGGGCCGCATCGAGATTGGGCCAGGTATCCAGTCCGGGATCGCCGGGATTTTGCGGCACAGTAAAGAATTTCCATTGCAACTCGCCGGTGGCCGGATCGAAGGACTGCAGGAACCCGGGACTGTCGAGGTCGTTGCCGGTACCCACCAGCAGGTGGTCATCCACCACGATGGGCGCCATGGTGGAGAAGTATTGCTGCTCTAGGGGCGCGATCTGCACATGCCAGTTTTCTTCCCCGGTATGGATGTCCAGGGATACGAGATAGTTGTCCGGCGTCTCGAAAAACAGCGCGTCGTTCCAGATGGCCGGGCCGCGGTTGCCGATATGGATGCCGCCGCGGGAATGCCAGAAGTAATGCCACAATTCGGTACCGTCGCGGGCGTCCATGGCCCAGACATGGTCAGGGGAAGTGACGTAAAGAATGCCGTTCACCATCAGGAAGCTGCCTTTCAGGTTGGCGCCGGGCGGCAGGTAGTTGCCATCGCCCTCCCCGCCCTGCACGGTGACGATATTGCCCTGCGTGCGGACATTGGTGTTCATGCGCACGGTCCAGGCCAGGGTCAGGTGCTGGACATTGTCCTTCGTTACCTGAGTGAGCCGGCTGTAGCGCTGGCCGGTGTAATCACCGGAATAGGTCGGCCACTCCTCCGCCAGCGGGAAATACAGGTCGGCAGGTTCCACACCCTGTGCCGAACCGATGGCGGGAATGCCCACGAGCACTGACAGTAACAACAGATTCTTCATGTGATTGCTCCTGCTCATTCCAGTGTCATCAGGTAGGCGGTGACGTCATGCATGATCTCGTTGGTCAGAACCGACAGCAGGTCACGATGCGCCTGCAGCGGATCAGCGATGACCACGCCGGTCACCCGTGGATCGGTATTCTCATGTAGGGTGAAGCTGCGATACTGCCCTGCGTCGGTTGTCAGGCTGACGATGAAGTCGTCGCGCCGGTTCAGGCGGCCGGACACTGACTGGCCATTGCTTAAGGTGACTGTAGCGCGGACTTCGCGGCGGGACGTATCGGCATTGGGATCTGGCGCGCCCCAGCGGCGACCTGCCACCCAGGAGTTCTGCAGGTTTTCCGGGTTGCCGATCCTGGCAGCGATGTCAGCAAGGTCGCCGGCCACCGAGTGGCAACTGGAGCATTGCGCATTGAAAAATATCTCACCGGCGGCGGCATCGCCGACAACGATATTGAGCTCCACTGTCTCGCCCGGCGGCGGACCACCCTGCCCGGACTGGCGCGCCCACACGCTGTGGATGTATTCCGCCACGGCGACACTGTCCTGCACCGACACCTGCAGCGGTGGCATTTCCGGCATGCCTGGCGTGCTGCGTCCGTTCTGGATGATCTCGCCGATCAGTTCACCGTGCTGGTCGTTGAGGACGATCTGCGAGCGCAAAAGGTTGGGGCCGCCCTGATCGCCGCCACGCATGTCGGCACCGTGACAAGCCCTGCACAAGCCTTCATAAATCGTTTCGCCGCGCGCCAGCACTTCCGGCGCTGCCAGTTCACGCACCTGGGACGGAAAGATGGCAAAGGGTATGGCCTGGGGCGAAGAACTTTCCGGCGCTGCCGGCGCAGTAATTGCGGCGGGTGATGTGTCCGTGGCGTCACTCGCAACCTGTTCCTGCTGGCCACAGGCAGCCAGTCCAAGTGACAGGCACAACACGCAGGAAACTCGTGGAATTAATGGCATGGATACTCCGGCTTTTATTATTTTTGGCCACTGCGGTATCAGAGCAATGAAGGTACAAGCATAGGAAAAACGGCTGGAAATTGACAGCCATATTGCGTGCATTTGCCACGGCGATGACAGCGGCATCGTTTTTGGGTAGCCTGTGCCGATCAACCCTGGGGAGTATGACCATGGCCCTCACCCGCCGCACACTGACAAAATCCCTTGCCGCCTCCGCCATCCTGCCGGCCGGCATCACGCTGGCCCAGGCAAAACCGCGTCTCGGCATGATCTTCCCCGTTATCGACCGCGATGTACCCGAAGAGGCCATCCGCATGTATGGCGACCGCATCGAGTACGTGGTAGAAAACCTCGACCTGCAAACCATGACACCCGACGGCTACGACGCCGTCATCGGCGACATACCGGCTCTGGCACAGAAACTGGTTGAACAGGATGTAGATGCCATCATGGTCATGGGCACGTCGCTGACCTTCTACCAGGGCCGCGAATTCAATGAACGCCTGACAAGCACCATTGCCGATTCCACCGGTCTGCCGACGTCCACCATGAGCAACGGCATCATCAACGGCCTGAACGCCGTCGGCGGCAGGAACATTGCCTGCGCCACCGCCTACAATGACGTGGTCAACGACAGGCTGGTGCGCTTCCTGACCCAGCATGGTTTCAACGTCACCAATATCGAAGGCCTGGGTATAGAAGCGGTTGGCGATATTTTTTCGGTCACCCAGCCGCAGCTGATCGATTTCTGCAGCAGTGTCGGCGGCGCCGCCGCGGAAGCGGATGCGATCCTCATCAGTTGCGGTGGCCTGATTACGCTCGACGTGCTGGAGCCGGTGGAAAACCGGACCGGCAGGCCCGCTATTTCCAGTACTCCGCATGCGCTTTATGAAGGCGCCAGGCTATTGGGCATCGATGCCCGGGTGCCGGGTTACGGCAGGCTGCTCTCAATCTAGGACTCCAGCCTGAGACTCCTCAGTCCCCTGGACCGACAATGTGCTCCAGGTCGAGGTTGTTGTCCTGGCAGAAATATTCCGCCATCGGGAAGGTAGACCAGGGGACGTCCCAGCTGGCCGTCCACGGCCGCGTATAGGCGCCGGGGTCGTCGATGGTCACCTCGTAATGCAGGGTATCGTGATCCGGTCGTGAAATTCTTTCCACCAGGTGCAGCTGTTCTGTGTGCGGCATCCCGGTCGGGCGGCGCGCAAACCAGAAACGCTCGTTAAAGCCCACACTGTCCACGACCAGCGTATCCCCTTCCCAGTGCCCGACCGAGTGACCGAAGAACGTCGGTGTATAGGTAGCCAGGTCCGGGTGTTCACGGCCGTCCATCCAGATTTCGCGCCAGCTGCGGTTGGCGCCGCCGGACATCACCAATATCCGGTCCAGACCCTTGTCGTGCACGATCTCCAGACCCCACGGGGTGTGGAACTGGCGCGGGCCGCCCGGCGGCATGCAGCGCGGGTGCGGGTCGTCCCGTCCCAGCGTGGCAAGGCGCTCCTTGACCAGCTGCAGGGCCCAGGGCTGGAACGGGGCCACCTTGTCGATCTCCTCCGGGTGCACCAGGAAAGCGCCTTCCATCTCGACAAAGTTTTCCGACAGGTTGCCGACGCCGCTGTTCCAGTGACCGATCTCCCCACGAGCCGCACCCAGGTTCACGGTGCCGTCGTCAAAGCGTGGTGCCGGCTGCTGTGCCAGCACAGGAAAAGTCGTAACTGCCAGCAGGCAAGTGGCCAGGTATTTCTTGGTATATGTAAATTCAGTCACTGGCGCTTTCCTCGCGGCTGGAACCGGCAAACAGACGCCTGCCGCTGTCGGCCAGGGTGACCGTATTGGCGTTGACCAGGTTGCTGCCGTCCCGGGCCAGGCTGCCTTCCACTTCGAGAATATCGCCCACGCTGACCGAGTTGCGCGTCCAACCGTTGCGTTCCATAGCAATGGGCGAGCCCATTTCGAAAGCCCATTCCACGTAGTCACCATCCTCGGTTTCCACTTCCAGGAAGAAGTACACATGCGGATTGCGCCAGTCCATCTTGATCAGGTAGCCGGTGAGGGTTACGGGCCTGTCGGCGTCGTACTGGGCTGTAAAGGAATGGTGGCTTGAGGCCACCGGTGTGATGAAGGCCGCTGATACCAGCAATAACCTTGTAAACAAGCGTAGTGACATGGTTTCCCCCTGGGTAACTTCCCCGGAAAGCGTATGCCGGTTATGCAAAAAAGTCCATTCACCTGGTCAGGCAAACGGGGATTTATGCCACGGGTATATAGTAGGCCGTGCCTGCCATCAGCAGCCGGGCCGTGCGCATGATGGCAACACTCTTCGGCGCCGGATCGGCAGGATCGTCACTGAGCTCCACTTCCACGGCCAGCGCGCCGGTGGGATGCTCGACGTGGCAGAGCTTGCGCTCCCCCGCCGGTATCGTGGCAAGGTCATGGCCTACGGCCCCTGGCGTGGTGGCGGCCACGGCCACACTGGCGGCCGCAAGTACGCCTACCGCATCGTGCACACGGTGGGGGATGAAACTGCGGGTGTTGATGAGGCCGCCGTTTTGCGCCGGCGACACGATGGTCATTTTCGGAACGGTTTTATCCTTCACATCACCCAGGTTCATCATGGGACCCACCTTCAGGCGGATGGCTTCGACACGTTCTTTCAACGCCGTATTGCCTTCCAGCGCCTCGATGCTTTCATCGCCTTTCAGACCCAGGTCGGGTGCAGAGATCATTACCACGGGCATGCCGTTGTCGACCAGCGTGACCGGTATGCCATCGACTTCGTCAACCACATTGCCGGAGGGAAACAGCGCACCGCAACTGGAGCCGGCCACGCCGACGAATTCGATCATGATGGGCGCATGGGTGCCGGGAACGCCATCGATGGCGGCATCACCGTCATACTGCACTTGCTTGCCCGGCGTCAGGATGCGCTGGCGGGCGATGCTGTCGGTATTTTCCATGTAGACGGTAACGATGGTTTCACCGTCATTGGCTTCCACCAGCCCGTTCTCGATGGCGAAGGGACCAACACCAGCAAGGATGTTGCCGCAGTTCTGAGCCGTTGACGTGCGCGCCTCGTCCACGACGACCTGCACGAAGAGATAATCGACGTCTATGCCTTCGCGCGCCGATTTCTTGATGATGGCGACCTTGCTGGTCAGCGGATGGGCGCCGCCGACACCGTCGATCTGGCGAGAATCGGGCGAGCCCATGACACGCAGCAGGACTTCCTCACGGGCAGCCGGATCTGCGGGCAGGTCGCTGTCCAGGTAATAGGTGCCCTTGGAGGTGCCGCCGCGCATCAACATGCATGGAATGGCTTTCTGCATCATTTTCCCCTCATCACTGCAATGACGTCCGGCATTATCGGGGTTTGCCA
>JALRBG010000329.1 GCA_023257855.1 Pseudomonadales bacterium
TGATGACGACAAGGCCGAGGAACTTTTGCAAAAGGCGCTGGCCCTAAACCCCAACGGCATCGACAGCAATTATTTCTACGGCAGCTACCTGATCAACGAAAAACGCTACGACGAAGCCCGCCAGTTCCTGCACAAGGCGCAGATGGCGCCGCCAAGGCCAGACCGACAGCTGGCCGATGAAGGCCGGCAGCAGGAAATTCTTGATGCACTGGCCGGCATTGAAGGTAAATAGTCGACAATTCCTCCACCGGAGTCAGGATTGATCCAAGCCAGTGCTGGCCGGATGATCATGGAGTAAAATCCGGCCATGCAAATTCTTTTGGTTGAAGATGATCTGCCCCTGGCGAAGGGCCTGCAGCAGGCCCTTGGCAAGCAGGGCTATGTCGTCAATCACGTCGGTACCGGTGAGGCTGCCCTGCACGTGGTCGAGTATGACAAACCGGATATCGTCGTTCTCGATATCGGCCTGCCTGATATCGATGGCATCAGTGTACTGAAAAAGGTGCGAGCGAAAGACAAGGAACTGCCGGTACTCATGCTGACCGCCCGTGATGGGCTCGATGACAAGGTGGCAGGCCTCGACAGCGGTGCCGATGACTACCTTGTCAAACCCTTCGAAATGACCGAGCTTCTGGCCAGGTTGCGTGTGCTGGAGCGTCGCATCACTTCTGTGAAGAGCAATGACATCACGGTTGGCAAGGTGTGCCTGGATACCGTGGCGCAGAGCGTTTCTGTCGATGGTCAACCGGTGGACCTGGCCCGGCGTGAATACATGCTGCTCAAGAGCCTGATGGAAAACGCGGGACGCGTGCAGACACGCAGTGTGCTGGAGACTCGCCTGTATACCTGGGGTGAGGAGGTATCCAGCAATGCGGTTGAAGTACACATTCATCGCCTGCGCAAGAAACTCGGCAACGATTTCATCAAGACTATCCGCGGTGTCGGTTACAAAATCAACCTGGAGCAGGGGGCTTGAGTTCCATTCGCCTGTTCCTCGTGGCGGGCATTCTCGCCACGCTGACGCTGTTCAACTTCGTGGCAGCACTGCGTGGCTACCAGACCAGCATGGAAGAGGCAGACCTGTTGTTCGACAACCAGCTGCTGGATTTCGCCCGTCTTGTAGGGCGCCTGGATCTCACAGACACACACGAGGAACTGCGCCTGGGCAACAACCTGGCCTTCCAGGTGTGGGACCAGGATGCGTTGATAGCGCATTCTTACCATGCCCCGGTAGAACCCATCTCCGCTTTCAGCAACGGTTTCGATTTCAGCAACTTCGACGGTTATCGCTGGCGCACCTACACGCGGCATGAAACCCTGAGCGGGCACTGGGTGATCGTGGCCGAACGGACCGACCTGCGCTACGTGCTTGCAGAAAATGTCGTACTGGAATCCATCCTGCCGATCCTCCTGAGCATACCCCTGGTGGGCCTGCTGATCTGGCTCATTGTCAGTCATGGACTCAGGCCGCTCGCCGTGCTTTCCGCGGAACTGAAGAACAAGCATGTAAACGATCTCAGTCCGGTCCAGGCGCAGAATACACGCCGGGAGCTGGCCCAGGTCGTCCAGTCGATCAACGGATTCATGGCCAGGTTGAACCAGTCTGTGGAACGCGAAAAGCGCTTTTCCGCCGATGCGGCACACGAACTGCGCACGCCCATCAGTGCCCTGAAAGTGCAGTTGCATAACCTGTCCGGCGAAATCGATACCGGCAGTGATACCTGGCAGCAGCTCCAGCATGGTGTCGAACGCATGCAGCACCTGGTTGAGCAGCTCCTGACGCTGTACCGGATGAACCCGGACAAGTTCGCGGAAAACTGCCAGCAGGTGGATCTTTACCAGGTGTGCGAGGATGTCATTGCACGCCAATACTCCCTGGTGGAGTCGCGGCAGCAGCACCTCGCGCTGGAAGGGGATCACTGCAGGATCACGGGAGATGTATTCGCCCTCGATACCCTAGTGTCGAACCTGCTCAGTAATGCCAGCAAGTACACGCCGGCCGAAGGCAATATCCTGGTCAGGGTGCACAGGCAGGGTGGCCGCATCATGCTGGATGTTGAGGATGACGGCCCGGGCATCCCCGAGGCTGAACGCGAGCGCATCTTCGAACGCTTCTACCACAGCGAAAAGTCCCCGCAGGAAGGCGATCCCCCGGGTTGCGGGCTCGGCCTGACCATCGTCAGCCATGTGGCGCACCTGCACCAGGCCGATGTCAGTGTTGGCGTGTCATCCTTCGGCAAGGGCAGCCGCTTTACCGTCAGTTTCCCGGAGGCGCCGATATGAACAGTCGCATGAAGATGAGCTTGTGGTTGCTTGCCGGAATCCTGTTAACCAGGCCGCTGCTTGCCGCTGTACCGGAACTACAGCTGGAGATCCGTGATCACCTGTTTTTCCCCGCGACGCTCGAGATACCGGCCAACCAGAAAGTGCGCCTGCTGATCATCAACAATGATCCCACCCCGGAAGAATTTGAGAGCTACGAGCTGAACCGCGAGAAGGTCGTCCCCGGCAACAGCAGGACAGTGATCTTCATCGGTCCGCTGGAGCCGGGCGAATACCCTTTCTTTGGCGAATTTTTCCCGAAGACCGCGCAGGGCAAGGTGGTGGCGAAATGAGACGCGGATTCAAGCCATGTTCCTGAGTACCGTCATCCTCGTCCTGCAGGAAATCCTGGAAGCGGCGCTGCTGATTAGCGTGCTGCTGGTGCTGAGCCGGCTGCTGACCCGCAACAGCAAGGAGCACCTGGTCATTCCCCTGGCCTGGTTGCCGGCTGCGGGCGTCTGTGGTCTTACCGGGGCCTGGCTTTACGCCACCTTCACTCCCGCGATATCGGAATGGTTCGATTACGTGGGGCTGGAAATCACCAATGCTTTCATCCAGATGCTGATCCTCATGTTGCTTGCCCTGTTCTGCTACATGTTCAGCAGCGGCAACCGCGAACACAGGACGAAAATGCTCGCGGGGATGGCGCCGGTATTGCTGTGCGCGATCGTCGCGCTTGGCATCACCCGCGAGGTGTCGGAAAT
>JALRBG010000339.1 GCA_023257855.1 Pseudomonadales bacterium
CGTGGCGGATGAGGTCGAGCATCGCCGCGACGGTTTTCTGCTTGAAGAGCTGAAGCCACTCGCTCTCCGCGGCGCCGACATATTTGTCGCCAAACTCGGCAGCGAGAAGGGCACCGACCGGCTTCAGATAATCGCCGCCTGCTGGACGCACTGGCGGCTCTTTAGGAACATACATGGCCAGGAAGATGAACAAGAAGACCCGAAACACGCTTTCGGGCATCCTGGTGGGCGTTGCCTCGGTATTCGCTGTCATCAATTTCGCAGACATTCCTGCCGAGGAGGCCAACTCATTCGTCCTCACCACCCTGCTCTTTTTCGTCATTATCGTGGTACTCGCCCTGCTCGCGGTTACCGTCTTCAAGCTGCTGGCCTGGGTAAAGCGTCGCGTAATCAAGGAAGACGATGCACCGTGGACGGCCTCGGAAGAACCGGATCCGGAGTCCAGTCAAGTGGAATCCCGCGAGGACAGGTCGCAGCCATAGACCAGCCCGTCTTCACGACCGGCGATGGCGGGATAGTAGGATTTGCGTACCGATAACCTGCGAAAGCCCAGGCTTTCATTCAGTCGAATAGCGATCCGGTTGGACGCACGCACTTCCAGGAAATACCGGCTGATGTTTTCACCGCTTGCCTGCTGCAACAGGAATTCGAGGACCTGCCTGCCAACACCCTGGTTCTGGAAAGCCGGCCTGACACAGATGTTCAGGAGCGTGCTTTCATCCAGCACGGTCGACACCACCGCAAATCCCAACATCACTTCCTTGTCTTCGTATTCGCGACAGACCACCCAGCCGCTGTGACCGGCATCAATGCCTTCCAGGAATTGCATCAGCGACCAGGGATGTGACTGACATTCATTCTCTATCTTGACAACAGTGGCCAGGTCGGCCTTTTCCATTGTCCTGAATCTGAGAGCGTCCATGGCGCGGGGCTGGTTTTTGCAGCAGCCTCAGGGAAGCAGGGTCCTGATGCATTTCCACGCTTCTTTTTTCAATTCAGGATGCTGCAGCAACTCATCTAGGCTGCGGGTCTGGGAAAGTTTCCATTTACCCTGGCCTATTGAGGGCCTTGCTGACGACTCCTCCTCGTCATCCACGGCAGTGAACACCGGATGCATTGCTTTCTCCCCCATCACCAGCAATTTGCCGAACGACCAGTCTGACTGTTTCTGCTGCAGGTAGGCCAGCAGTGCAGTGGCAGCGGCTCGCGGACTATTGTCCACATGCAGGCCCGTCACCATGGGCCATGTAAACGGTTTGCTTTCCACCTCGATGTTCTCTGAGTCAATGCCAAGAGCACCCAGCAGACTGGTCAGCAGCGCGTGGTGCCTGGGACCCAGTTGTCCGGGCCCCATATACGGCAGGGCATTGAGGATTGCCAGGTCGGTACCAGCACGAATACACAGCAATTGAAGTCTTATTTCTTCCCGGGCCCGGGGTTTTTCGGCGGCAACGGGTGCCGGCGTCGCTGCTGAGTTGCGTTGGGATGGTGCCGGCCTGTCCGGTTGTCGCGGGGGCGGCGCTTCCTTCAAGGCAGGTGCATGCTCGTGCACCGGTGCATTGTCCGCGGCCAACTCCTCCTGTATCACCGGTGCCGGCATCACCAGTTCGGAGACCGGTGCGCCGGGCATTTGGATGCGGGGGAAATAGCTGTCGATTCCCAGTACTTGCAGGTATTCTAGGCGTTGAGATTCGGTCAATGGCAAGAGCAGGATCCTCGATGCGTTCAATGCTCCCATTCTACCTACCGCCCCTGCCTTTTCAACGCACACCTTTGCACAGCGGGAATTTATTCTGGCAATAGCGGAATTTGAACCGGTTCACATTTTCGGGACCACCTGTAAACGCCACCAATGGCACCGCGTTATAGTCATTGAAGCGAATAAACCGGCCGGTATTCAAACCATCAATGATCGACATTCACAGGAGCAAGACCATGAAATTCAAGAACCTCGTAATACTGAGCACTACTGCACTGTTAAGTATGGCCATCCTGCCGGTAGCAAGCGCACAGGACGGCGAACCCCGTTTTGACCGCGGCAGTGTCAATGCTGAAGGCCGTCCCCAACGCGGCCCGGCTCTTGGCCCCGACCGTCGTCGCCCCGGTCGCCCGGGTGGCAATCCCGAACGGCTGTTCGAGCGCCTCGACACCGACGGCGACGGGTTTATCGATGAAGACGAATTCATCGATGCCCGTCTCTATCGTGTCGATGAGCAATTCGACCGCCGCGATGTGGACGGTGACGGCCTCCTCAGCGAGGAAGAAGCCAGCCGTCCGCGTCGTCGCGACCATGGTGATGATCCCAGGTTACGTGAGGAAGTGATCGCCTGTGTCCGCGAGACCATCGCCGACTGGGAAGGTCCCCACGAGGTGGAAGACCGCTTCGATGCGCTCGACACCAGTGGTGACGGCTATATCTCCCTCGTCGAACTGAGTACAGCCCTGCAGGAACGCGCCTACGTACTGTTCTATCGTATGGACAGCAACAATGACGGCCTGATCAGCCTGCAAGAAGTCGAAGCATTTCTGAAAGGCCAGATCAACCTTCGTCGCGTGATCCGTGCCTGCATCGATGAAGTGACCGACCCGTTCGAAGCTACCCTGTAGTCCCCACTCTCTGGTCCCCCGACCTCGAAAGTTACTCTGGCCGGACTTTTAGTCCGGCCTTTTTTTGTCTGTCGAATGCAGCCCGTTTACACTGTCAAGCCTGAACGAATTACCAAGGAAAATACTGCCATGACCACCACCCTAGATTCCCCGCTGGTTTCCACTGACTGGCTGGAACGGCATCTTTCTGACGATGATCTGCGAATTCTTGAATGCACCATGGTAATGCAGCCGAACGATGACGGCACTTTCAGCTTTGTCCCGGGTATTCACCTGTGGCGGGAAAGCCATATTCCCAACAGCGTCTTTGTCAATGTTAGCGGTGAACTCTCCGACACCGGGCATGAGTTTGGCCAGATGATGCTGCCAGCTGGCACCCTGGGGGAAACCCTACGCCTCAAAGGCATCGGCGACGGCACCACCGTGGTCTGCTATGACCGGGGTAACCATGCATGGGCCGCACGGGTGTGGTGGATGCTCAGGGCCTGCGGTTTTGACAATGCTGCCGTACTCGACGGCGGCTGGAAGAAATGGATGGCTGAAAACCGGCCTGTGACGGCAGCAGCACCTGGCTGGCCGGCGGCGGATCGTTTCAGCGTCAACCCGCGGCAGGAACTGATGGCGGACAAGGCCCGCGTGAAGGCAGTGTGTGATAACCATGAAGCACAACTGCTGAATTCATTGCCGTTGCCGATATTCACCGGTGAAGTGAAAGCATATGGTCGTGCCGGCAGGATTCCGGGCAGCAAACACTTGTACTGCGAATCCCTGCTCGATGCCGACAACAACTGTTTCCAGCCGGCGGAAGTATTGAAAGCGATGTATCTCGATGCCGGGATAAATGATGACGAAGAGGTCATTGCCTACTGCGGCGGTGGTATCGCCGCAAGCGCCAACGCCCTGGCACTGACCCTCACCGGGCACGACAAAGTAGCGATTTACGATGGTTCGCTGTCCGAGTGGACAGCGGACCCTGACCTGCCCATGGAAACCGGTTAACCGGCGCCTCTCAACCCAGTATTTTCAGTGCGGCGTTGCGACCCGGCAGGCCGCTGACGCCGCCACCCGGGTGGGCGCCCGAGCCGCACAGGTACAAACCCTTCACCGGCATGGCGTACTGTGCCAGGCCCAGGCCGGGACGCGAGGAAAACAACTGGTCCAGTGACAGCCTGCCATGAAAGATGTCACCGCCAAGCAGGCCGAATTCCTGTTCCAGGTCCCATGGACTCAACACCTGCATGCCCTGCACCAGGCCGCGGAATCCCGGGAAATACTGTTGAACGACATCGAGGATGGCGGCTGCAGCCACGTCCCGTTTGTGCGACCACTGGGTGCCCAGCGCCGGGTCGAAATGCTGACAGAACAGGCTGGCGACATGGCAGCCCTCAGGGGCCAGGCTGTCGTCGATGATGCTGGGAATGAGCATCTCCACTACCGGGCTCGCCGACCAGCCTTGCACTTTTGCGCTGTGCCAGGCCCGGTCCATGTATCCCAGGGTGGGTGACATGATGATGCCCGCTTCCATACAGTGCGGCACCTGCCTGCCGACATAATCAGGCAGGCCGCTGAGAGCCACGTTCATCCGGAAGGCGCCGCTGGCACACTTGTAGCGGGTGAAGTGCTCCTGCACCTGTTCCGGGACATATTCGGGTTCCAGCAGGCGCTGGAATAACAGCTGCGGGTTGATTCCGGCGGCGACGATATCGGCATCGAACACCTGCCCATTTTTCGTGACGACGCCGCTGACACTATCGCGCTCGACGGCAATGCCGGCAACTTCGGTATTCGTGTGATACCTGGCACCATACTTTGCACCTTCTGCGGCAATGGCATCGCTGATTGCGCCCATGCCGCCGATGGCATGACCCCAGCGCCCGCTCTGTCCATTGACCTCACCCACCAGGTGATGCAGCAGGTTATAGCCATTGCCGGGCGTGTAGGGTGACACGAAGTTGCCTACGATGGCATCGAAGCCCAGCAGTGCCTTGATCGCGTCACCAGAGAAAAATGCATCCAGGATTTCCCCGGCGCTGCGCCCAAACAGGGACAGCAGGAACTGCTTCTGCGCCCTGGTGAGCTGACCGAACTTGCGACTCAGGCGAAACAGCGACAACAGGTCGCCAAGACCGGCTTCGTCGATGGCTGGCGGGGCCATCAGCATGACGTCCTTGATAACCGGCACGATGGCCGATAGCAGCGACTCGTAGCGTTCAAGCCCTTCAACATCTTCAGGGACGAACCGTGCTACCTCGTCTGACAGTTTTCCTGGTATCGCAGCGAAACTGTCACCATCTGGCAGCGGCAGGAAGTTGTTGACCTGGCGCGGCAGGACTGTCAGGCCATGTGCATGCAGGTCGAGATCATTGATGATGCGGGGATGCAGCAGGCTGACTGTGTAGGAACATACGGAATTGCGAAAACCGGGATAAAATTCCTCGGTGACGGCGGCGCCACCGAGGATGCCGCGGCGTTCGAGGACAGTGACATCCATGCCGGCCTTAGCCAGGTAGGCCGCACAGACCAGGCCGTTGTGCCCACCGCCGATGATGACTGCTTTTTTGGCCAAGGTCAGGGATCCAGGGAGGACAGGTAAGCCGAGAGTGCAACGATGTCTTCGAGCTCGAGATCACTGACGGCATCCTGCATCAGCGGCGACCATAACCCACGGCGGTTGCCGACCTGCAGGTCGTAGAGCTGGCGGGCTATATAGCTTGGTGAGCGACCGGCAAGGCCCGGCACGGGACCCAGGCCACGCAGTTCTTCACCGTGACAGGTCCGGCAGTTAGCGGCGGTAACGAGTCTTTCACCCGTCGCCACGCTTCCCGGCGGCACATAGGCGATGAATCCGGAACGGTCATCACGCAGTTCAGTAAGCTCCAGGTCAACCGGCATCTCGAATATCCGGTTGCCGATGGCCTCGTTGCGCCCCATTCCGGCATCCACGTACATCCAGCCGGCGACTACGGTTTCCGGCACGCTGTTCGTTTCAATGACCGTGATCCACTTCTTGGGCTGCAGGGAGGAGAAATAGTCCGCCGCCATTTCCACCTCTGCCGGGGTGGCATTGACGCCGATGGCGCGCATGTTGGTCGCGGGGCCGTGAAGAGGCTCGGAGGTGTTGCGTAAACCCGCACGCCAGTCGGCCATCTGCTGGATGATGTATTCACGCGGCAGCCCGGTCAGGCTGGCATTTTCCGGTCGGCCCTGGCCATTGGGCAGGTGGCAGTAGCCGCAGGCAAAAACGCCGGGGTTGCGTCCAACTGAAACAATGGCAGGCATGGCAGGATGATCTTCAGAGTGCCAGTCCGGCGGCGCATACAGGTTCCTCGGCAAAGTAAAGGTAATTTCCACGTCACTACCGGGCACGGTATGCGGCACGTTGTACTCGAAGGGGTCTTCGATGCCGGGCGTATTGAGCGCATAGGCCCACGGCAGGGGCGTGTTGGATGGTGCCTCCGCCGCAAGACAAAAAAGCGGCAGCATCATTGCGATAACTGAATAAAAGTGATGCAGTTTTTTTCGGATAAATAGCATGGTCATGTCATCGGGTTCCCACCAGCGCCCTTTCCTCTTTCCTCTATCTCGGTTGCAGCCACTTCGGCAGCAGCGAATAGGCATTGAACTGCTGGCTTTCGTCAAACGCGTATTGCCAACAGTACCCAGGATATTGTCGTATCTGGCGCCTGAGATATTTCCGGTTTCTGGCATCTTCTGGTTCCTCGCTTTTTTCCTGAAGGCATGAACAGGTGTGCAGGGTATTATGAGTCGCGCATTCTTGCCATGATTTCTTCCGGCAGGGGAAACAGCAGCTGAATTTTCAGGTCGCCAGCCTGTCGGATGTTATCCATACTGACCGGCGACCTGCATGTTACAGGTCGGAGCGGTAGGAGCGGTCGTCGCAGTTGTATGGCTCCCAGGGATAACTGGACACGAACATGGTGTCACTGCCGCGGTGCTGGCCTGCGAAATACTTCGGGTCTTCCGCCACGTAGGTGCGGATGAGCGCCCCGTTGCCGGTGTCGATGCGGAACCGCTCGACCACCCGCATCTCGTCGCTGTGGGGTGTGTTGGCATCAGCCATCAGGATGCCTGGCAGAAATCCTTGCGTGTAGACGATGAGTTCGTCGTTTTCCCAGCGGCCGATGGAATAGCCGCTGCGGCTGGGTTCCATGCTGTCGGGAAAATCGGCCTCATCGAGATGGATGGTGCGTTCAAAAATCATGGTACCGTAAATCAACCGGATCTCGGATTCAGTCTGCTCGATGCGGTTGACCGGATTGTCGAACCCCCAGTCCCACATGATGTTGGTGGTTTCACAACGCAGCCGTGGGTTGTCGGTCGAGGATCCATCGAAGCCGGCAATGGCCGCCCTGCCCGCCTCGGTCAACCGGTAAGGACTGGGACGACCCCAGGTGGTGGACAGGGGATCATCCGTAAAGGATTCCGGAGTACCGCGCGAACCCTGGAAAGCCCTGCCGCCTTCCGGCACTTCACCCGGATCAAACTGGTCCGCCACGCTCAGCGGCACTAGGGTGCCCTCCAGCCCGCGCGGATCGGTCATCACCACCTGCTCGGCGGCCCAGTCACCGGAAATGTCCGGATTGCCATTGGGCAGGCGCATGATCTCGAAGTTCTGCCGCAGGTATTTGTCCGCATCGGTGATCTGCTCGTAGCGGTCAAGGCTCAGGCCGTTGGCAAAGGTGATAGTGCCGGTATAACAGGTGTTCTCCTCGAAGCGGTCGGGAGAACCGCTGATGGTGACGCTGGAGCCGGTGACAAACAGGTCTTCGCTCCACCCCGAACGCCGCAGCACCGTGCCGCCGCGCAACTCGCATTTCCAGTTTTCAATGGCGCCTTCGTCGTTGATGACATCGATATATACCCAGGAATGGGGATTGACCATGGCGATATCGGTGATCGTACCGCGCACGGTGATATCAACATTGAGATTGAAATTGGCGAGGCCGTGGTGGGCGGATGCGGTAAACGGAAACAGCAGCAACAGGATATTCAGGAATCGGCGCACAGGTAGTACCTCGGGTAAAGTTCCGGCAAGCATAAAAAAGCCCCCTGATAAATACAATCCAACAGTTGGCCGGGAATATGTTTTAATGGAGAATAACGCTCCAACCAAGGTCTCGCCAGAAGACCGCTGCCAAAATCCAGTACCTGTCGGCATCAATCATCGGACATAAGATGTCCTGCACGCAGTACCGAATGGTAAAAGCTTGACCAGATTTTTCAGACAATTCCTTCGACCATCCCTCATCGCCCGGCTACCCGTCCTGCTGTTGATCCTGACCGGCTTGATTGCCGGCGGCATTGCCTTCGGTTACGAGGTTGGCAGTTTCACCGACATGGGTCCCGGCTTCGTTCCTCTCATGCTGAGCATCGCACTGGTCCTGCTGGCCGCCCTGATCCTCTGGCGGGAATGGCCGATGATCCAGGCCAGGGCCGGCGGCGAGGCAGCTGGCCATGATTTTGCCTGGCGCCCCTTCTGCGCCGTCAGCGGCGGCATCCTGGCGTGGGTGCTGCTGGCAGAAAGCACCGGCTTCTTTATCGCTGCCATCGCCCAGGTCGTACTCGCCGCCCTGGCGCTGCCCGGACCACGCTGGCGCAGCATTCTCATCATGGCAGGCATCCTGGCGGTCGCCGGTTATTTCCTCTTCGTCGTCCAGCTGGGTGTTCCGCTCGAGGCAGTGGGCTGATGGAAACATTGAGCCTCCTGTCCATGGGATTCGAACAGGCGCTGACACCGGAAGCGCTGCTGTTCTGTTTCATCGGAGTCAGTCTTGGCACCTTTATCGGTGTCCTGCCGGGTATCGGCTCGCTGACCACTATCGCCCTGTGCCTGCCCCTGACCTTTCATCTGGAACCCCTGCTCGGCCTGATCATGCTGGCCGGAATTTTTTACGGCGCCCAGTACGGCTCAAGCACCGCGTCGATCCTGCTGAATGTACCCGGCAGCGCGCCCGCGGCCATCACCTGCCTGGACGGCTACCCAATGTCACGCCAGGGCCGGGCTGGCATCGCCCTGTTCATCACGACCATAGCTTCCTTTACAGGCGGCAGTTTCGCCATCCTGTTGCTGATCTTCTTCGCGCCAGTGCTGGCGGACTTCGCCATCAGTTTTTCCGCCGCCGATTATTTTTCCATCATGGTGCTGGCATTGACGGCGGCATCGACGCTGTCCGTGGGCTCGCCGCTGAAGGGCCTGGCCATGGTCAGCCTGGGCCTGCTGATGGGCATGGTTGGCACCGACATCAATTCCGGCCAGTTCCGCTACACGTTCGGCATTCCTGCCCTGGCAGACGGCATCAATCTCGTCGCCCTGGCCATGGGTCTTTTCGGTGTCGCCGAAATCCTCAACAATCTCACTGAAGGCAATGTGCCGCAGGCAGGCAAGGAAAAGATCACCTTCAGGCAGATGCTGCCCACACCGGATGACTGGAAAGCGTTCCGCTTTTCCTGCCTGCGTGGCTCGTTTATAGGCAGCTTCATCGGCATGCTGCCCGGCACCGGCCCGACCATCGCGACGTTCATGGCCTATGCCGGGGAAAAGAAACTTTCGAAGAACCCGGAGAAATTCGGCCACGGCGCCGTGGAAGGAATCTCGGCTCCGGAAGCCGCCAACAATGCTTCGGTGCAGGCCGCTTTCATTCCCACATTAACCCTGGGTGTACCAGGCGACGCCATCATGGCCGTCATGCTGGGCGGCCTGCTTATCCACGGCATCACGCCGGGACCGCAACTGGTCACCACGGACGCCGCCCTGTTCTGGGGTGTCGTCGCCAGTTTCTGGATCGGCAACATCATCCTGCTAATCCTCAATCTGCCCATGATCGGCCTGTGGGTGAAATTGCTCAGCATCCCCTACCGCTTCCTCTTTCCGGCCGTGCTGTTCCTTATCTGTATCGGCGTCTACAGCGTCAACAACAACAGTACCGATGTGCTGCTGACCCTGGTATTCGGCATAATGGGATTTTATTTCAACCGTCACGGGTTTCCGTCAGCACCTTTGCTGCTCGGATTCGTTCTCGGTCCCCTGATGGAGGAAAATTTCCGGCGCGCACTGGTATTGTCAGACAGCAGCCTGGCCACGTTTGTGGACAGGCCGATCAGCGCAGCGTTCCTGGCTATGACCGCCGTGCTGCTGGTCTTTTCATTCCGGCGCAAGGCAACACTCACAGACGATAAGGCCCAACCTGCACCATGATTACCGTACTTCGCCTGTTCACACTCATGCTGCTGGCTGCATTTATGGCCGGATGCAATTCTGAAGACAACGTCTCGGCTGGCGGCGTCGACGCTTGGCCGGAAAAACCCGTACGCGTCATCATTCCCTTTGGCCCCGGCGGCCTGGCCGATGTCACCATGCGCCTGGCCGGTGAACCTCTCGGCGAACTGCTGGGTGAACGCCTTGTGATGGAAAACCGGCCCGGCGCTGGCGGTGTGGCCGCCACCACCACCATGCTCAATGCCGATGCCGATGGCTACACGCTTATCGTGCTCACCAACGGCACCACCATCGCCGAGTCGCTGTTCGATGATCTGCCCTACAACATTACCGAGGACCTGGTACCCGTTTCCGCGGTCGCCTGGTTCGACCTCGTCCTCCTGGTCAACCCGGACAGTGGTTACAAGGACCTGCAGGCACTGCTCGAAGCCCGGGGTGACAACCTGCGCATTGCCACCATCAACCCCGGCAGCACGCAGAACCTGTCGGCGGAACTGTTCAAGTCATTGGCCAGCAACAGCGCAACCATTATCCCCTACCGCACTACGCCGGATGTTCTCGGCGCCCTGCTGCGTGGCGAAGTGGACCTGGCAATCGACGCCTATACTGCGCTCAAGGGTGCCATCGACAACAACCAGGTCACGCCAATCGTAGTTACCGGTGAAGTGCGCAACCCTGCCATGCCCGACATTCCCACCGCGGTTGAAGCCGGCATTACCGAATTCTTCGTGACCGGCTGGAATGCGCTTTATGCCAGGAAAGGCACCGATCCCGCCATCATCAACAGGCTCAATACCAACATCGCCAGTGTGCTTGCCACCGACGATATCAGGACAAGATTTGCCGAGCTCGGGGTCGAGGCCCACGCTAACACGCCGCAGGAAATGCAGCAGCGCTTTCTGTCTGACATCGAGAAATGGCGCAGGGTGATCGAGGCGGCAGGCATCGATCCGTTATGAGCCTGCCCGCACTGATGGTGGATGCCCATGCACATATCTTCACGCTGGACATGCCGCTGATCGACAACCCGCGCCACAGTCCCACCTACAGTTTCACTCTCAATGATTACCTGGCACAGCTCGACAGCAACCATGTCGATTACGGTGTGATCGCCGCTGCCAGCCCGTGGGGCGATTACAACGATTACACCAGGGCGTGCGTGAAGATGACGCCGAGATTGCGCGGCACCGTCATCCTCCACCCGGAAAAGCTTGACCAGTACCCGCTGGATGCCATGACCCAGGAAGGCATACTCGGCATACGCCTGCCATTCATCGGCCTGAACAAACTACCCGACATTCGCTCACCGGAATACCGGCGCCTGTTCGGCGCTCTGGCCGATCATGGCTGGCACGTACACCTGCACGTGGAAGGCCGCCATATACCCGACCTGTTGCCGCATCTGGAAAATGCCGGGCCGCGCCTGGTCATCGACCACCTGGGCCGGCCTGAACCGGATGCTGTAAAGGATGCCCCCGCTTTTCGTCCTATTGCCGATGCCGTGAATCGCGGCAAGGCCTGGGTGAAGGCGTCGTGTGGCTACCGTATCGGCGCCATCGCCGGGGAACACTTGAGCGCCTACCTGCAGGAATGCGGACCCGACAGCCTCTTCTGGGCCAGCGATTGCCCCTTTGTCGGGCATGAGGGAGAACTGGAGTTTGCCGACACTATTCGCTGGCTGGATGCACTGGTCACGGATGAGGAAGCCAGGAGCAAAATCTTCGGCGCCAACGCCCTGGCATTCTACTTTCCGGAACTCGCCCGTTAAGGCCTAGTGCGTCAGGGCATAGACCGCGAAATTAACACCCATCCTTATCGACAGGTTGGCCTCGTATTGCGGGTAGCCGGGATCGTCAGCACGTTGCCAGCCGTCGGCGATATCGTTGTTGAACGTAATCATCACCATGATTCGCCCGCTGTCATCCAGTATGGCGCGCCACTTAGGCTCTGACCCGCCTTCCCGGTATCCACGCGGCAGGTACTGCCAGGTCGGAATCTGACGCTTGTCAGCAAGATCGAACACCATGTGAAAAACCGGATGATCATCGGGCAGGTCGACGATCGGGCGATCCGGAAATACTCTCTGGATGCTCTTGAGAAAACCGCTCCATTCATAATCCCCGTAAAAGGAATCGCAAAGCAGGAAGCCACCCTTGAGAAGATGCTCGCGCAGTTTCAACGCCTGGGTGTCGGTCAGGTTCCAGCTGCCCACCAGCCCGGAGATCAGGAAGGGCCAGTAGAATGCATCATCGCCGTCGTCCAGGTTGACCGGCTGTTCCACCGAGCGCACGCTCAGCGTGGTCATGCGCTCCAGCAGCATGGCGAAAACACGGTCCCCTTCCGGGTAGTCCACGGACCAGGCCGTGCCGCCGCGGCGCCAGTCACCCGGTCCACTGCCGAAGGGCCCGCGCTCGTACTGCGGAAACATCAGCCGCCCGACCACGAATTCACCTGGCTCCAGGTAATCCGCCGGCAGCCTGAAACTGTTCCTGCCCCGCTCCATGCTGGGATATTCCCGCCACTCACTCTGCCCAAGGGCCGCGCCGGCAAACAGGGCAAGGCCGCAAATTGCGGCAAGCAGGCAGGACAGGAATCGGCGGCTTAGGGCCATGGGAATGCATCCGTAGGGACCAGTGCCACAAAGGATAACGGCCCCGGTTCCCGATTGCACATCCCGTGTACTGTCAGCGCAGGTCAGTAGCGGTTATCATGGCCCGAACCGGTCAGCCGGCAAGACAATAACAAACAACAAGAGCGGCCCGTGACAGCGGCCACCGATTAAAAAACACCACGACTGAGCAATACAAAAAAGGGGGAATGCATTTTGAATAATTCCGCAACCGCAGCCATCGTCCTGGCCACTGTCCTAACTACGTTGCTCCTGACCGCCTGCGGCACGACCACGTCCATGGGTGACGCAACCGGCTCGCGCTCATTGGCGCCGCCTCCTGGCCCGACGGTATTTGGTGAACCGGTCCCCGTCACCGCCCATGCGGACCACACCTTCCTGCTCGAGATCGGCGCACCACAGCAGCGCACCAACAAGCGTATTGCCTATGACATGTGGCGGAAGCTGATCAATGCCGGCCAGGTGGAAGCAGCCGACCAGTACCTTGCGGAAGACTATATCCAGCACAACCCTTCCTTTCCGACGGGCAGGGAAGCGGTCAAACAGATTTTTTCCTCCTTCGTACCGCGCCAGGATGTGGCGCCGGATACCGTCCAGGATCCCGTAGTAACCATCATCGCGGAAGGCGACTATGTCGTGATGGCTTTTGTCACCGAGTATGACGAACCCGACGGCAGCGGCACCTACACGTCCACCCATTTCGACATGTACCGTTTCGACAATGGCATGATTGTCGAGCACTGGGACTCCGGCCAGATCCAGCGCGGGCAGGAGACTCCGGAATTCGGCAATGGCGGACCCGTGCCGGTCATCGGCACGCAAGGCCTGGCACAACTGGACATGCTTTACAATGATGACCCGCGCTTGTTCATGAACAAGCGACTTGTGTTCGATCTGTGGCGTCACATCCCCGAATCCGGCGCCGAGGAGCTCGCCGACATCTACATGGATCCCATCTATATCCAGCACAACCCGAATGCGGCCACTGGTCGCGACGGTGCCAAGGCCTATTTCGCCATGCGCCCTGATACGCCGATAGAAACCACGCTGGAAGATCCCCTGGTCGCCCTGGTCGCCGAGGGCGACCTGGTCGTACAGGTCCTGCAGGAAGAACGTCCGCACCCGAACAAACCCGGTGAAATCTACTACGTGGCCTGGTTCGATATGTTCCGTATTGAGGGTGGCCGTGTCATCGAACACTGGGATACGGCTTCGAAAGGCGAACTGCCCGCGGCGATGCAGCAGTAGAATGCCGGGTCATTACGGGTAACAGGCTGAACATCCCGTGAGCATCGCCGTTGTTTCACTGCTGGCCCTGATTCTCGCGCTGGTCCTGTCCATGGGCTCGCGCATAAACGTCGGGCTCATCGCTTTCGCTTTTGCCTGGCTGATCGGCGTTTACCTGGCCAACCTGCCGACTGCAACCGTCCTCGGTGGGTTTCCCACCGCCCTGTTCCTCACCCTGGCGGGAGTCACCCTGCTGTTTGCCGTTGCCGACTGCAACGGCACCCTGGCCTCCCTTGCCGGGCATGCCATGCACCTAATCCGTGGCAACCGCATGTTGATGCCGATCCTGTTCTTCGTTATCACCGGCCTGCTCTCGGCGGCGGGACCCGGAGCCATTTCCGCGATTGCCCTCATCATTCCTATGGCCATGTCCATCGGTCGCCGCTTGCAGCTGCCGCCATTGCTCGTGTCCCTGATGGTGGCCAACGGCGGTAATGCCGGCAATCTGTCGCCCGTCAGTACCGTGGGCATCATCGCCAATTCCCGCATGGAAATCGCCGGCATCTCGGGCGAGGAATTCAAGGTCTTCCTGGCCAACTTCATCGCACACCTGCTGGTTGCGGCGGCTGCCTACCTGGTTTTCGTGCTCAGGTCCCGGGGCAGCAGTGACGCCAGCGCCTCCCTGCAAACCGAGCATACCAGGCTCGACCGCAACCAGAAGCTGACAGCCCTGATCATGGCCGGCTGGATCATCGGCGTCATCGGTTTTGGATTGCACGTCGGTTTCAGTGCCTACGCCGCCGCCTGCATCCTGCTGGTCAGTCGTGCCGCCAGTGAAAAAGAAGTGATAGGGAACATGCCATGGGGTGTCATTCTCATGGTCAGTGGTGTTGCGACCCTGGTCGCCCTGCTCGATGAGACCGGGGGCATGGAATTATTCACGACCATGCTGTCCGCCCTGTCGACGCCGGATACAATCTACGGGGTGATTGCATTCATCACCGGCGCCATTTCTGCGTACAGCAGCACGTCGGGCGTGGTCATGCCAGCATTCCTGCCTACCATTCCGGACCTGGTGGCCAACCTCGGCGGTGGCGACCCGCTGGCGATCGCCCTTTCCATCAACGTAGGCTCGTCGCTTGTCGATGTGTCGCCCATATCCACCATCGGCGCCATCTGCCTGGCAAGCGTAAGCGACCCGGAGCAGTCGCGACGCGTGTTTTTCCAGTTGATGGCGTGGGGCCTGGGCATGACCGTCGTTGGCGGCCTGCTGTGCCAGGTTTTTGCGCTGGCCATGGCCGGCCTTTGAACAGGCTGATCCTTTTACTGAAAACAGTAAAGACATCTGCCACTTACAGGGCATAGATGTAAGACTTTTCTGGTATTTTGCCGAAAACTGCATCAATCTGCGGACTGTACACACACGGTCACACCTCGGTACGGCGGGTCAATAAGCAAGTTGCTAACAACAAGAATGGCATTCCAGGCAGGAAGCAATTGACACAATGCTTGGTGTTCTCATCCAGCTGGCCTGAAATCGGACATTCCGGACCACAGGCAGAAAGTCCTGGCCCTGCACAAGAAAGCACTGGATTGCTATTACGCGAAGTAGTTCGACGAGGCCGACGACATGTTCTGCCGGCTAATCCGGCAGCACGCGTGGTTCGAGCAGTACTATCGATACATGCTGCAGAAGGTTGCCAACCACAAGAACATGACCTTGGTGAAACAGGGCGAGATTAGCTAAGGTCCAGCAACTCTCCCCAACTCTCTCTCCGAATTGTTCGCGCCCGCCCTTTGACATGCTGGGCCGGGCAGCATTTTGGCCATGGCCGGAATTTTCCCAGGCTCAGTTATTGCGGCCGGCGCGGGAAAACAGTTCCTGGCCATCTTCTTTTTTGATGGTCCCTACATTGCCCACATAGGGCTCGTTGCGCGCACGCCAACCGGTCACCATGACCTTCTCTCCGGGTTGCAGGGTATCCTTGCCCCAGCCCTGGCGCATGTACATGTTCGGGCTGGCCAGTTCCAGGTTCCAGTTGTTGGTGGTGCCATCCTCTGTAACTACGTCGACATAAACCCTGGCATGGGGATTGGACCATTGCACGCCGGTCACCGTGCCTTCCAGCTCAATCGGCAGGTCCCGGCTGAATTCTGCATCAAAGGCATGATGCGCACAGGCAATTGCCGGCAAAACCAGCAAGGACATACAGGCCGAAAAAACAGTTAGCTTCATGGATGTGCTCCGGAACAATCAGGGATCAAAGAATTGCGAGGACATTTCGTTTTCGTTGCAGATGAATTCGATCAGGTTGGTGTCGAGCATGATGCCGTGCTGGACCCTGACAGTGAACGGTCTGGTATAAGAGGCCGGATCCTCGATAGTGACATCGATGTTCATGCGGCCAAAATTTTCACGCGTGAAGCGCTCGGTGATCTTGCCGGTATTGGTCAGCGGACTGCCGTTGACATCCAGCCATACGTCATCGCGGAAGCCGGTTGATTCAACCACCAGCGCATCCCCTTCCCAGTGTCCGACCGAATACCCATACCACCAGGGCAAGGCGTCACTGTCCGGCAGCTCCCTGCCATCCAGGAATATCTGCCGCAAGCCGCCATTGCTTTCCCAGATCATGACGATGAGATCTTCCGTCTGCACGATTTTGTGCGGCTGGGGATGCTTGTGCAGCTGCATGTAGCCTATAGGCAGGCAATGGGCATCCGGATTGTCCTTCATGTTGTCCGCCATCCTGGCCGCCCTGAGCGCACGCGCCTGTTCGGTATAGGGCAGCCCGTTCTCGAAATTCTCACCCAGATCCCAGAATGCCGCGAGCGGTGGTGCGTCAGGATCCTGCTCATCATCAGCACTGGCCTGGCCAAACGGCGGGTAATTCTCCCAGATACCGGAAAAATCCGGCGTGCCCCATGCGGTGCGCGGTGCTGGTGCCTCGAGGTCAGGCGCGCCATCAGCCGTTCTTGGCACATCCGCTGTTGGATATACGGGCCACTGGGAAAGTGCCGGCAGGCACACGAGAGCAAGGGAAACGGTCAATGCCGTACGCAGGTATTTATTCATGGGCAGGGCTTTCTGGTTGTTTTTGGGCAAGATACCCGAAAAATTCAGCGGACAAAACCTCTGGCTGCCGGTCGACAACTATCGGGGTCACTCCTGTTCCTGCGGCAGTGACTGGCCGTGCGAATAGTAATCCGCAATGGCAAGACCTGCGGCGACACTGGTGAACGGGTCATGCTCCACCACCTTCCCGGGAAAACGGGCTTCCAGGATATCGCGTACCGCGGGTATCAGTGAGGAGCCGCCTGTCCTGAGCACCAGGTGGATATCCTCGTGCCGCATGCCGGCCCTGGCCAGGGTGTCGTCCACGGCGGTCTCGAACTTTGTCAGCAGTTCGGCGATCATGCCCTCGAACTGTACGCGGCTGATCTCGGTCTCGACATCGATTTCAGGGATATCCAGCAGCGATACGGCATTGGTGGACAGGTCGGCCTTGCAGTCCTTGATGGCCTGGAAGACCTGGTAGGAATAATTCTGCGTGATCAGTTCGTACAGGCGCTCGAACTTTTCAGCCGACTCGCCGCCCTGGCGGAGACAACAGGCGCCCAAATCGTATATGGCCCCAATGCCACCCCCGACTTCCCCGTCCACTCGGCGACAGACGGCGAAAT
>JALRBG010000353.1 GCA_023257855.1 Pseudomonadales bacterium
GATGGCGATGTACTCACCCATGCCCTGATGGATGCCATGCTCGGTGCCCTGGCACTGGGTGATATCGGCAGGCTGTTTCCCGATTCGGACGCCAGGTATCGCGGAGCTGACAGCCTCGTCCTGTTGGCCGAGGTCAACCAGCGCGTCATCGACAAAGGCTGGCACCTGGCAAACGCGGATATCACCGTGGTAGCCCAGGCGCCGAAACTGGCACCTCATGTAGAGGCCATCCGGGCACGACTGGCCGAAACCCTGGCAATCGATATGGGCTGCATCAGTGTCAAGGCCACCACCAGCGAGGGGCTGGGTTTCACCGGCCGGGGCGAAGGCATTGCGGTGTTCGCCACCGTGCTCGTCAGTCGGGCAAGCTGATCATTGCCATGACTGTGAACATGCAGGACTGGCCCTGCGCCCTTGGCCTGCCGAGATTGACGGCGGTGTTCAGGCAGCAGCCTGAAGATTTTCGGGTCGATGAAGTGCTCGGTTTTGAGCCGGACGGCGCAGGCGAGCACCTGTGGCTGCAGGTGGAAAAAACCGGGCTCAACACGATCGATGTTGCCAGGACCCTGGCTCGCCTGACCGGCGTGAAGGAACGTGACATCGGTTATGCCGGCCTCAAGGACAGGCAGGCGGTGACGACACAATGGTTCAGCGTGGCAGGTGCCGAACCGATCAATTCGGAAACGCCCGCCGGCATTCGTCTGCTGCAGCAGGTGCGTAATTCGCGCAAGATGCGCCGGGGCAGCCATCGCGGCAACCGCTTTGCCATCACATTGCGCGATGTACAGGCCGATGCGGCCGAAATCGACGAGTGGCAGGAGCTATTGGGCAAGGCGGGTGTGCCGAATTATTTCGGACCGCAGCGCTTCGGGTTCGATGGCGGCAACGTCGACAAGGCCCGCCGTTATTTCAGCGGGAATCTGCCGCGTTTACCACGTCACCACCGTGGCCTGTACCTCTCGGCGGCGCGCGCTTACCTGTTCAACCAGGTGCTGGCCGAACGCGTGCGCCAGGGTACCTGGAACCTGATATTGCCTGGGGAGATCATGGCGCTGGACGGCACGAACAGTGTGTTTCGCGCAGAACCGGAAGATGCAAGGTTGCCGGCGCGGCTGGCGGAAGGCGATATCCATCCCACGGGCCCGATGTGGGGCAAGGGAGACCTGGCAACACGCAATGAAGTGAAAGAACTGGAACAGGCTGTCGTGCAACAGCATGCGGACCTTGCCGATGGCCTGGTTCAGGCCGGCCTGGAGCAGGAGCGCCGCGCATTGCGGGTCATTCCCGGCCAGTTTGCGGTAAAACCTGCTGCACAGGATGCCGTAATGATAGAATTCAGCCTGCCTCGCGGCGCCTTTGCCACGAGCGTATTACGGGAAATGGTGATTGCAGTCGGCTTATGAGTATCCTCCTTTCCAATGATGACGGTGTGCGTGCACCCGGATTGACAGCGCTGGCCAGCGCCCTGGCCGAGCATGCCGAACTGCAGGTGATCGCGCCCACCTATGACCGCTCCGGCGTCAGCAACTGCCTTACCCTCGACCGGCCCCTGCAGGTGGAGAAGCTCAGCAACCAATACATCGGCGTTGACGGCACCCCCACCGACTGCATCCATCTGGGCACCTCGGGGCTGTACTGCCCGGTTCCGCAACGGGTCATCTCCGGCATCAACTACGGCGCGAACATGGGTGATGACGTCCTCTATTCCGGCACCGTTGCGGCGGCCATGGAAGGGCGCTTCCTCGAAAAACCGGCCATTGCCGTATCACTGGCCACCACCAAGGGGCGTGAAGCCAATGTGGACTTTGCCGGCGCGGCACAGATTTTTGTCACGCTGTACCCCTGGCTCGACAGCCTCGAGCTGCCGGAAGCCACCCTCCTCAATGTCAATATTCCCGACCTGCCGGCCAACGAGATCAAGGGGGTGAGATTTACCACGCTGGGACGCCGGCTGAAGAGTGAGAATCCCGTGCGCACCGAAAACCCGCGCGGCAAGACCGTGTACTGGATCGGCCGGGCCGGCGGCCCGGTGGAAAACCGCCCGGGCACCGATTTCCATGAAGTGGCCGATGGCTACATATCGATTACACCCATCCATGCCGACATGACCCAGGAGCGCGCTCTGGCGTCCCTGTCCTCAAAGGACACGAGTGACGTGGCGGCGAGCATCGCGCAACTGAACCAGGGGAGATAACCGGAATTGAATTCGATCAGGCATGAAGGCATCGGCATGACATCGCTGCGAACCCGCGAACGGCTGGTCAACCGGCTAATCGAGCAGGGGATCCAGCGCATCGATGTGCTGGAGGCTATTCGCACCACGCCACGGCACCTGTTCATCGACGAGGCGCTCGCGCACCGTGCCTACGAGGACGTGGCGCTGCCGATCGGCTTCAACCAGACCATCAGCCAGCCCTACATCGTGGCGCGCATGACCGAAGCGATCCTCAACGCGGCGCCCGATGACGCCGTCATCCTCGAAATCGGCACCGGTTGCGGTTACCAGACGGCGATCCTCGCCGGGTCGGTCAAGCACGTTTACAGCATTGAGCGCATCCGCCCGCTGCTCGAACGCACGCGCAAACGCCTGCGCGAACTGAAGATCCGCAATGTCAGCGTCAAGTGCGGCGACGGCAACCTGGGTTGGCCCCAGCATGCCCCCTACGACTGCATCATCACAACCTGTGCCGCCTCGGAAGTACCGCCGGCACTGTTGGAGCAGTTGAAGGAGGGCGGGGTGCTGGTCATACCCGTGGGCGGTCGCGACCAGCAGGAATTGAAGCTGTATCGTAAAACCGACGGCGAGATCAGTGCGGAAACCCTCGAGGCCGTCCGCTTTGTGCCCCTCCTGGGCGGCGTGGAGAATTAGCGGCCGCCCGGGGTCCAATACTGTCATGACCATCGATCGCCACTCTATCGTATTGTTTCTCAAGGGCATGGCCATGGGTGCGGCCGACTCCGTGCCCGGCGTTTCCGGCGGCACGGTGGCCCTGATCACCAACATCTATGAAGAGCTGGTGGATGCCATCAAGTCCCTCGGCTGGCATGTGCTTGTAGTCTGGAAACATGAAGGCTTCCTTGCGGCCTGGCGCTACATGAACGGTCGTTTCCTGTTGACCCTGGGAGCCGGCATCCTGACGTCGCTGCTGCTGTTCGGCAACCTCATCATTTCACTGATGGACACCTCGCTGCCATACCTGCTGGCCTTTTTTGCCGGCCTCGTACTGGCGTCCATCCGCTACGTGGCGATGGGCGTTGCCCGGTGGAATGTGCAGCGCTGGCTCCTGCTTATTGCAGGCGCCGTCTTTGCCATGGTGCTGGCGTTCCTGCCGCTGCGGGAAAGCGGGGGCGGACTGGTGTATTACTTCTTCTGCGGCGCCATCGCCATCTGCGCCATGATCCTGCCGGGTATCTCCGGTGCCTTCATCCTGCTGCTGCTGGGTGCCTATGCACCGGTGCTGGAGGCGCTGACCGGTTTCGATGTGCCGGTCATCGTGGTGTTTGCGGCGGGCTGCCTGTGCGGCCTGATGTTGTTCACCCGCCTGCTTTCCTGGCTGCTACACCATCATCATGAAAACACGCTGGCCGTGCTGAGCGGCATGCTGACCGGCTCCCTCTATCTGCTGTGGCCCTGGCGCGTGGCAGTCGAGGTGTCCCTCGAGGGCTTCGAGTTCTCCAGGTACCGGCACGTGCTGCCGGACACCTATCTCGAGGCAACCGGGCAGGCATTTTCCGCACCGGTGTGCCTGGGCCTGGCAGTGGCCGGCGTGGTGCTTGTCCTGCTCCTGGAAACGATGGCGGGTAACAATAACACGGAGAAACCCCCGGCTTCCGATCCATCGCCATGATGCGCATAGCCTACACAATCCTGCTTGGCATACTGACGGCATGCTCCAGCGCCTACCAATCGCCGGTAGCGGAAATAGACGAGCCGCGTTTCCTGGATTCCGATCGTATTCACCGCGTCAACGCAGGGGAAACCCTTTACGCCGTGGCCTGGATATACGACCTGGATTTCATGCAGATTGCCAGGGCCAACGGCCTGTCTTCACCATACACCATCATTCCCGGCCAGATTCTCAATGTGGATCCAAGGGCGCGACCGCTGGTTGCGACCACCCCGGCACCCGGCCAGGCAGTTGCGTTACCGAGCCGGCAGTCGCCGGGATTGACGCGCCAGCCCCTGCCGGAGGGCTCTTCTGCAGCACCGGCTTCACGTCCGAACCAACCTGCAGCCACACCGGCACCCGCACCGGTGCAAGTGAGCCCTGTCCGGTTCCAGCAGGGGCCGATCAGTTGGGACTGGCCGTACCGGGGTACCATCGTTGGCCGCTTCGATGCCGCCG
>JALRBG010000007.1 GCA_023257855.1 Pseudomonadales bacterium
TAAGTCTTGGAAAGATTCTGGACTGATATAACCGGTTTCATGATTGTCCTGGTGCATGGGCGGTTGCATGGATACGAAAGGCCCGTCAAAACCTTGTCCAAAGACCTGCGGACAAGGCAGTTAATTCACTTTTTCAGATTACTGGAACTGGCAGCTGATATCGCCGAGGTTGGCCGCGCAGAATTGCCGCACAAAATCATCGATCACCGAGCAGGTGCCAAAAGTCATGATGGTGTCGGCAGACTGCGTCACCAGCTCCCTGGCAGCGGTCAGCATCACCGCATCAGCGTCCGCAGGTGAAAAGACCGGCTCGGGCGCCGTTCCCGGCGTGCCGGTAACTGCGATTTCTGCTCTTTTTACGTTTTCTGGACTTTCTACAATCGCACTTTCCGGTGCGTCGCTTTCAGTTTTCTGGGCGATCACCGGCGCATTACCGATGGCCAGCAGGGCCAACAGCATTAGCCAGGTAAAGTGTTTGCGGGTCATACCCATGGCGTTCAATTATCCGTGATGATGCGCGCCATTGTAAAAGACTGCCCCTTTCCTGTCTAAAGCATAAAAGGGCCAAAAAAAATCGGGGCCAGGCCCCGATTTTTCTGAAGTCCGGTTTGGCAGATCAGGACGCCGGCACTGCCAGGCCCTCTCCCTGTGGCTCGGTCTGGGCAACGGTAGCCTTGATGGGCCCGTCGGAATCCAGCTTCAGGAAGATCAGCACGATGGCGGCCAGCAGTGATCCGGCGGCCAGGACCAGGGCCACAGTCGGCAACCCCTTCTGAGCATCGAACAGGAAACCGGCAAGGATCGGGGCCAGAACGGCTCCGGCACGTCCTACACCGATCACGAAGCCGGTGCCGGTTGCACGGACGTGGGTCGGGAAGGCGTAGGCGACGATGGAGTACAGACCGGAAACGCCGGCATTGCCGAAGAAGCCGGCTATCGCTGCCAGCAGCGCCATCCTGTCGAGATCAGCCGGGGTGCGACCGAAAACGGTGACACCGACGAAGGTCAGCACGAGGATGGCGATAGTCAGCGGCTTGAGGCCGAAACGGGCTGTCAGGATGCCGAACGTCATGCCGCCCAGCGCACCACCTATGTTGGCCCATTTCAGGACACCGCCGGCAGCAGCCGCAGCGAAGCCCATATCAGCAACGATCTTCGGCGTCCACTTCAGGATGAAGTAGAAGGTGGTGATATGCAGGAAGTACGCCGCGGTGACCAGCAGCGTAGTCACGATGAGGGTCTTGGAGAAAATATCACCGACCGATTTCTTCTGTTCCTCGGCATTGATCTCAGGCAGCGCAGCAACCGTCGGCTTGCCCAGCTTGCTCATGGACAGGTTGATACGGTCCAGGGCATTTTCCGGCTGTTTGCGGGTCAGCCAGTGTACCGATTCCGGCACCAGGAAATAGACGAAAGGAATCATGGCGCCACAGACGATGGCGCCAAAATAGAAGACCGAGCGCCAGTCGAAATTCACCAGCAGCCAGCGCTGGGCAATATCACCCCCGAATACACCGCCCAGTGGATAGCCGATCACCATGAATGAGATGCACAGGCTGCGCCACCTTTTATTGGAAAATTCCGCTACCGTGGCATTGGTCACTGACAGCATGCCGCCGATGCCCAGGCCTGTCAGTACGCGCCAGATACACAGTACGATCGGCGAACCTGCAGTGGTTGCCATGAACATGCCTAATGACATGACGACCAGGCAGCCAAGTACTGTTGGTCGCCTGCCGTACTTGTCACCCACCCCGCCAAGGAAGATTGAGCCGATGGCCATGCCCACCAGTTCGGCAGACAGGACAAAGCCCAATGCCGCATTGGAAATGCCCCACTCAGCAGCGATGCCCGGAGCGGCAAAACTGATGGCCAGGACATCGAATCCGTCCATGGCATTGAGGAAAACGGTAATGATCACCACGATGATCATTGCTCTGGTCATCTCGGACTGATCGAGAATCTGACGTGGATCGGTTGCGTTGTTCATGGTTGCAGGTATCCCCTTTCAAGGCCTTTTACACGGATGGCGGTTACGCAATGGCGTATGTTTTTCCGCTGTTATTGTTATCGGAGCGGAAAATACTTCGGAAGGATAATCCACACCAGTGAACATGACAAGGAACCCTTGGCAAACACCAGATTACCGCCGTGTTGTGGCATGTTGCCCGGGGCTACTTTATACTCCCTTCCCCGAATTTCCAGCTCTTCGAAAACCGGTACCAATCCATGATGTGTTTCCGCAAAATCCGTTTCGTGGCAAACCTGGGCAAAACCATTCTCCTCCTGCTTGGCCTATTGATGCCGTTGCTGCAGGTGCAGGCCCAGGACATGTCGACCCGTGATCTCGGCAACGGCCTGACCCTGGTTAGCGGTAGCGGCGGCAATATCCTCGTATTCCAGGCAGGGAACGGCGAGGTGCTTGTCGTTGATGGCGGGCTTGAGCAGTACGCACAGCAGACCCTGGACACCATCAATGGCGTCACCGGCAACGGTGACATCTCCCTGCTCATCAACACTCACTGGCATCCAGAGCAGACCGGGCTGAACACCCTGCTCGGCAACCGGGGTGTGCGGATCTTCGCCCATGAGAACACCCGGCAGTGGCTCGGCACGTCCATAACGCACCCCTGGGATAACAGCACGTTTGCACCGCTCCCGTTGTCGGCCCAACCCTCTGAAACCTTTTATCACTATGGCGACCTGGAGATAGGCGATAGCCAAATCCGGTACGGCTACCTGCGCCAGGCCCATACCGACGGCGACATGTATGTCTATTTTCCCGAGGCCAACGTCCTGCATGGCGGCGGCGTCCTGGCCAACGACGGCTGGCCGCTGATGGACTGGTGGACCGGGGGCTGGATCGGTGGTCTGGCCAACGGCCTCGAGGTGCTGCTGGAAATCGCCGACGAAGACACCATTATCGTGCCGGCCAACGGCCCGCTGATGAGCAAGGCCGACCTGCAGGCCATGCGCGATATGTATGCCACCATCTTCCAGCGCATCAGCGGCGGCTTCAGGGCGGCCAACAGTGTCGAGGACACTCTGGGACAGGATCCGACCGCTGAATTCAATGCGCAGTTCGGCGACCCGGAAGATTTCGTGCGCCGGTCGCACGAAAGCCTGATCCCGCATTACACGCCTGATGCCTGAGTCGACCCGGAACCACGTTAACCGGGGTTTATACGTAGCTGATATTTATAGTTTTTCCCGGGAATGACCGTGCTGGTATCAGCGCGGGCGGCAATGCCCTGAATCCCGCCCGGGTGAATCTGGAAAGAACTTGGAAATATTGCGCATTTTGTCTCCCACGGATGAAAAAAGCGCGCAATTTCAGTAGTATTCGCATTATGTATTACGGCCTCAGCAAGTGACGCCGAAATTTCCGGGAGAACTGACATGTTCATCAGCAAAAAGCATCTTTCACGTCGTACGGTATTGCGCGGACTGGGCACCAGTGTCGGCTTGCCGCTCCTGGATGCCATGGTTCCGGCTGCCACGGCGCTGGCCCAGACTGCCGCCACTATCCAGCCCCGCCTGGGCTTCGTGTACTTCCCCCATGGCGCCGTCATGGAGCGCTGGGTACCCGCCGCCACCGGCACCGGCTTTCAAGTCTCTGAAATCCTGGCACCGGCTGCCGCGCACAAGAACAAGATGACCATCGTATCCGGGCTGCGCAACAAGCCGGCCGAAAGCAATGACCCGCATGGCATCGTTGTCGGCACCTGGTTGCGTTGTGTCGCCCCGAACGACCCGAGCGGCCGCGGTGTGACCGCCGACCAGGTCGCCGCCCAGCAAATCGGCCAGGGCACCACCTTCCCGTCCATCGAAGTGGGCACACCGTCCGGCGGGCCCTGCGCCCCGGGCTTCAGTTGCTCATTCGGCAGCTCCATTGCCTTCCCGACACCGGATGTGGGCCTGCCCATAGAGAACAACCCGCGCAAACTGTTTTTCCAGCTCTTCGGCCAGGGCGACGACGCCGCCGAACGTGCCGCCATCGTCGATGAAACCGGCAGCATCCTCGATTCCATCATGAGCGATGCGAACACGCTCCAGCGCAAGCTCGGCGCCGAGGATATTGCTAGGGTGGACAACTATCTCGAATCCGTCCGCGAAGTCGAACGCCGCGTGCAGATGATGAAAAGCCAGGACCTGAGCGGCGTGGAGATTCCTGCCGCACCGGTGGGCATTCCGTCCAACTTCGAGGAGCACCTGACGATCCTGTTCGACCTGATTGCACTGGCTTACCAGATCAACCTGACCAACGTGGCCACGTTCCTCATGGAAAAGGAAGTGAGCATGCGCACCTATGCCAACCTTGGCGTGACCGAAGCCTTCCACCCGCTTTCACACCACGGTGATGATCCGGCCAAGAAGGAAAGGCTGACTCGTGTCCAGGCCTTCCATACCCAGGTATTCACCAAGTTCCTGGACAAGCTGGACAACATGCAGGAAGGCAACGGCACCGTACTGGACAACTCAATCATCCTGTTCGGCTCCAACATGAGCAACAGCGACAAGCACAACCAGGATCCCCTGCCCAGCGCCATCTTCGGCCTTGGCGGCGGCAATATCCGTGGTGGTCAGCACCTGGCCTACGCCCAGGATACCCCGCACGCCAATTTGCTGCTGACCCTGCTGAACCGCGCCGGCGTCCAGGCCGAGAGCTTCGGCGACGCCACCGGCGAACTGACCGAAGTATAAAAACAGAGACAATAGGTAAGAGACAGGCAGTGATCATGAGGCTCTTGCCACAACAACTGGTTATCTTGGTTTTGCTGGTCCTCAGCAATTCAATTTATGCCCATGGCAACCTCGCTGATGTTGTGGCATCGGGTAACCGCGGCCATGCCCTGGACATGATCGCAGAAGGCACGGACGTCAATGCCGTGCAATCCGACGGCACATCTGCCTTGCTCTATGCCGTCTACCAGGGTGCCAGCGAAGCCGACACCCAGCGCATCCTGCGTGCCGCGCGTGACGCCCGGCTCGTGCGTACCGATGGGCGCTGGCCGGTCTACTTTCAGAACCTGTTGCCCGAGGGCCATAACCGCCAGCGCCTGGCCGCTG
>JALRBG010000076.1 GCA_023257855.1 Pseudomonadales bacterium
GGTGGATACGCCGGTGTTGCGCGACCTCGCCACCGCGCGCGGCGTTGCCATCAGCGGCAAGGACTTCAAGACCGGTCAAACGATGGTGAAGACCGTCATCGCCCCCATGTTGAAGGCCCGCATGCTCGGACTTTCCGGTTGGTACTCCACCAACATCCTCGGCAATCGTGACGGCGAAGTGCTGGATGACCCCGAGAATTTCAAGACCAAGGAAGAGTCGAAGCTCGGCGTACTGGAGAACATCCTCCAGCCCGACAAGTATCCGGAGCTGTACGGCAACGTCTTCCACAAGCTGCTGCGCGATGAAGGCCTGGTGTCATCCGACGAGCCCTTCTCACGCCTGCTCACCCAGGGCATGGTGCTGAAGGACGGCGCCAAGATGTCCAAGTCGCTGGGCAACACGGTCGATCCGGAAAGCATGATTAGCCGATACGGCGCAGACACCGTGCGCATGTACATGATGTTTACTTCACCGCCGGACCAGAGCCTGGAATGGTCGGATTCCGGCGTCGAAGGCGCCTACCGTTTCCTGAAACGCCTGTGGAAACTGGTCGGCGAGTATCGACCGGCCGCAGTCACGCTGGACACGGGCGTACTGAACGATGCCCAGAAGGCCGTGCGCCTGAAGACCCACGGCACTATCCAGAAAGTGACCGACGATTACGACCGCCGCCAGATATTCAACACCGCCATCGCCGCGGTGATGGAACTGTACAACGATGTCAGCCGCTTCGCCGCGGATAACGATATCCAGGACGGCGACCAGAACCAGGCGGTATTCCAGGAAGCGGTCAGCGCCATCGTCTTGCTGCTGGCGCCCATCGTCCCGCACATGAGCCATGTCTTGTGGAACCATCTCGGTCATGAAGGCGCAGTTATCGATGCTGCCTGGCCGGGCTATGATGAAAGCGCCCTGGTCAAGGACAGCATCCAGATCGTGGTGCAGGTCAACGGCAAGTTGCGCGCGAAACTGGATGTCGCCGCCGATATCTCGAAGGCAGACATGGAAGCTGCCGCCAAGGCGGATGCCAACGTGCAGAAGTTCACGAACGGGTTGACCGTGCGCAAGGTGATCGTGGTGCCGGGCAAACTGGTGAATATCGTCGCGAACTAGAGAGTGGCTAGCCACTAGTCACTCCTGCCCATCCTGTGCCTATAATGATTCCATGAAACTGAAATTTTCACTGGCCTTCATTCTCATCACTGCGTTCAGTTTGGCAGGCTGTGGCTTCCACCTGCGCGGCACTGCCCAGCTACCCCCCGCCCTGCAAACCCTTGCCCTGGCCAGCACTGACGGCAACAGCGATATCCTGCGCGAACTGCGGCGCTCGCTCGTCGCCAGCGGCATCAACGTAATCGATTCGCCCCAGGGCAATACCTATGCACTGGCGATCGGCGCCGAAGACAGCAGCGAGCGCGTGCTGTCCGTCAACTCGAACGCCCGGGCCGGGGAATATGAACTGACCATGAGTGTGCCGTTCCAGCTTCGCAGCGGCGGCACCACCGTGATCGGTCCAGAAACCCTTGTGATTGAAAAGGTCTACCTGGCCGACCCCAACAGTGCCGTGGCCAAGGCCGAGGAACGTGAACTCATGGAAGAGGAAATGCGCCGCGAACTGGTGAGCCTGATTCTGCGCCGTCTACAGTCTGCCTCACTCTAGGCGGCAATGTCCCGCGAGAGGCGGCCAGATTCACTTTCAGCATTGCGCCCAGCGGGTTGGTAATGATCTTGATGCCAGGCGCAATTTGGAAGAACTGCTCGTATTGCTCGTTTTCCTCTTTGATGTGTTTAAGCTCGGTGATTTCCAGGTGGGCGCCTCAAAAACATACCTAACTTACTGTTACCAATGGATATTATTTCTTACACTGTGACTTCCCACCACCACGATAAAACCGGATATGGTCAAACCGGCTAAGGATAACCCCTTGGATTTGAGCAAAATTCTTCTGCCGTTGCTGTTCACTTCATCTGCCATGGTGTCTGCAGACACCCTGCCGGAACATGCTCCCCTGTCGATTTTGATTATTGCCGATGCCGTCAATCCCCACCGGCTGGCCGATGCCGACCTGACACAGCCCGGCGACCTGGTACCGGCGCTCACTGCTGCAGACAGCGGCCTGAATATCGACTCCATTAGCATGGTCGACAGCCAGTGCATCGATGATGCCCTGGGACAACTGGCATCGGAATCCACCCCCGATGTCGTCCTGTACTTTGCCCATCGCGGTGCCGCGTATTGCAATGGCGATAATGCGCAGCCGGACCTGACCCAATTGCTGGAACACGGCCTGCAATCCGGTCTGGGCCTGGTCGTGCTGCATCATGGCCTGTATGTGGATTTCACGAACCGGGGCATCAAGCAGGATCTGCTCAACCTCATTGGCGCCCAGTCTGACAGTATCGAATGGAATACCACAACAGGCCAGCGTGTCATCAATGTTGCAGGCGATCACTTCATTACCAGCAATGGCATAACCTACAGCGAAGAACACAGCTTTACCGGGATGCCGGGCACACCTGCCGGCAACTACCCCGCTTTTATTAACACTCCGGACGAGTTGTACGAAGTGACCACGCTCAACGTGCCAGACGATGAAGATCGCACCCTGTTGTTCGTCACCGACTCAGGCACACCGAGAGTACTCGGTTATGTTCTCCGGCGTGAAGGCTGGAGAGGACTTGTCGCGGCCTACCAGCCTGGCGAGTACCAACCCAACGCGCTGGATGACCGCAGCGGCCCCAACTTCCAGATACTGGTAAACGCCATCTATCACGCCGCCACCACAGGACGGGCACCATAGTAGACGGTACACATCCATGACAACAGCCAGCAGGCAGGGGCATACTTTGTGTTCACAGGCAGGGTATTGCAGAATGACACCAGCACCAGCAACCGTATCCAGGGGAACGACATGTTTACACGTCTCTTAACTTTCCGCTTTTCACGCCAACATCGTCTGCTGTTCGCAATCCTGCTGCTGATGGCATCAGTGCAGGGCCGCGCTGATGATGCAACACTCGCGGGCGAATTCATCATCGAGCCGCCCACACTGATTTCCCTGGGTTTCGAGTGGTATATCGAGGGTGACGACAACCGCAATGCCCAGGTGGCGCTCGCATACCGCGAGACCGGCGAGCGCAACTGGCGCGAAGGCCTGCCTCTGGTGCGTGTACATAACGAGCGCTCGGTCTTCGACCAGACCCTGGATTACACGGCGCCCAACATGTTTGCCGGCAGCATTTTCTATCTCGAGCCCGGCACGGAATACGAGGCGCGCTTCACCCTGACCGATCCTGATGGCGTCACCGGCCGCGCGGAGCGCATCGTTACCGTTACCACGCGCGCGGAGCCACAGGCGTTTTCAGGCGGCCGGGTCCTGCATGTCTATCCCCTGGACCATACCGGCCCGGAAGAGCAGCCCGCGTTCCATGGCCTGCTCCAGGCCTACTACATGGCCGGCCTAGGCGGCGACTGGAGCCGGGCCTCGGCAGCCCGTGTACGCGCGGGAGACACCATTCTGGTGCATGCCGGCGTTTACAAGGAATTCAACCGTCGCAGCTACACTCACGAAATCGATTCCGGGTACACCACCTGCTGCGGTACTACCTGGGACGGCACTTACTACCTGACTGCCGACGGCACCGAGGACATGCCGATCACCATCAAGGCAGCCGGTGACGGCGAAGTGGTGTTCGACGGCGGCGGCAATAACGTGCTGTTCAACATGATGGGCGGCGACTGGCACCTGTTCGAGGGCATCACTTTCCGCAACACGAATATCGTCTTTGAAGCCGGCATGAAAAACATTACCGGCAGCGAAGGCCTGATGGTGAAACGCAGCCGCTTCGAGGATGTCGCCACAGCCATCCATTCGGACTGGTCGGGCTCGCGCAAGTTCTACATTGCCGACAACACCATGATCGGCCGCCGGCCTGACGAACTGATGGGCTGGTACAACATTCCGCCCTGGAACGAAGACCCGGACTTCGAGGAGAAACGCCTGCTCGACTCCTATTATGCCGTCTCCATTTATGGCGCCGGCCACGTCATTGCCTACAACAAGGTCGTCGGTTTTCACGACGCCCTCGACCATGCCACCTACGGCATGCCCGACGGCTACCCCAATATCCCACGGGACCGCATGCCGGTATCCATCGACATCTACGGCAACGATGTCTCCAACCTGGACGACAACTGTTTCGAGGCGGATGGCTCCATGCACAATGTGCGCGTGTTCGACAACCGCTGCTTCAACGTTGCGGTGGGCGGCATGAGCCCGCAACCGGTGTTCGGGGGACCCGTGTATTTCATTCGCAACGTGGTGTATCACAGCCCTTACGGCCCGGTAAAAATTCATGCTGACCCGGCCGGTGTCATCTATTACCACAATACGTATATCGGGGAGGTCAGGCAGATCACGCCGGCATCGAACCTGCATTTCCGCAACAACCTGATTTTCGGCCAGGAGCGCCAGCCCGCGACAATGGCCATACGCACCTACACCAACTATTCCTCCAGCGATTACAACGGCTACAGGGTCAATCCGGGCACGGATGTCGCCTTCAGCTGGTCATCACCGCCCAGGGAGGTGCAGGCGGATTATGAAAGCCCGCTGGTTGTGCGCAATTTCGCCACCTTCGCCGAATACCAGCAGGCCACCGGCCAGGACGCCCACAGCGTGCTGGTGGATTACGATATTTTCGTCAATGCCGGAATGCCCGACCTGGCCAGACCGACCCTGCTGTATGATCCGGCCGACGTTGACCTGCGCCTGCGCCGCGGCGCCGAGGCCGTGGATGCCGGCACCGTGCTGCCGAATATCAACGATGGCTACAACGGCCGCGCACCGGATCTCGGTGCCTACGAATACGGTGAAGCAATGCCCCACTACGGCCCCCGCCCGGAATAAGGAAAACCCGGAGTCAGAAGCCTTCGATCAGGACCATGGTGCCTTTCGCATTGTTCGCACGCATGCCGACGATCGCCTGGTACTCTGGCGAATCATACCAGGCCCTGGCAGCCTCTTTTGCCCGCCGCTCTTCGTGATAACCCTTAGAGAAGTGCTGAATCCGCTTCTTTACCCCGTCTGAGTATTGGGAAAGTTCTTCATCCGTGACTTCAGCGGGAGGCTCTTTCATGGGCGGTCTGCCCTTGTCTTCCTCCGGCGTGTCGTCTACGACTTCAATCTCAGAATCACCTTCGACTTC
>JALRBG010000346.1 GCA_023257855.1 Pseudomonadales bacterium
GGCGGCAAAGTCCTCAACCTGCTGGTCAAGGGCAGCGAGAAGCACTGCAAGAACCAGCTTGGCAAGACCCTCGATGAGCATGTCGCCGATATACTGAAGACCGTCGCCTATGCGAAGGAGCAGGGTCTGCATGTCAATGCCTACCTGGAAGACTGGTCAAACGGTTACAAGGACAACAAGGCCTATGTGTTCAGCCTCATGACAGCGGTAAAGGACTGCGGTATCGAGCATTTCATGCTGCCGGACACGCTCGGGGTCATGAGTCCCGACGAAGTCTATTCAGCACTGAGCGACATGCGTGCGAATTTCCCGGACCAGGTTTTCGATTTTCATCCGCACAATGACTACGGCCTTGCCACAGCCAACTGCATGGCGGCCGTGAAGGCGGGTATCGCCAATATCCACTGCACCATGAATTGCCTGGGCGAGCGCGCCGGCAACGTATCGCTGGCGGAATTGTGCGTGGTCCTGAAGGACAAGATGGGCGTTGGCACCGGCATTGACGAGACCCACCTGCACGATATCAGCAACATGGTCGAGCGTTTTTCCGGCAAGGTTATTGCCGCCAACATGCCGATCCTTGGGCAGGATGTGTTCACGCAAACCGCCGGTATCCATGCCGACGGTGATGTGAAGGGCGGACTGTACGAAACGCGGCTGAGCCCCGAGCGCTTCGACCGCAAGCGCACCTATGCCCTGGGCAAGCTCAGTGGCAAGGCCTCGGTGCTGAAAAATATCGAAGAGCTGGGCATCACCCTGTCAGATGACAACCTGAAAAAAGTCCTGCAGCGCGTCGTTGCCCTGGGTGATTCGAAGGAAACCATCACTGCCGACGACCTGCCGTTCATCATCGCCGACGTCCTGGAAAGCAACGACTACCAGCATATTCGCCTGCTCGAATGCCAGATATCAAGCAAGCTGGGCAGTGATTCCGAGGTCAGCCTCGATGTTGAGATCAACGGTGAGAAGCATGCCGACAGCGGCATCGGCAACGGCGGCTACGCGGCGTTTATCGATGCCCTGACGAAGATCATGGGGCGGGTCGGTTTCACGATGCCGGAACTGGTGGATTACGCCATCCGCATTCCGCGCGGCGGCACCACCGGTGCACTGACTGAATGTACCATCACCTGGGCCGGCGATGCCCGCGGCAGGCCGGGACGCAACATGCGCACCCGCGGTGTGCATGCCAACCAGGTATACGCGGCGGTCGAGGCGACGTTGCGAATGATTAATACAAGGATGCATACCGAAGAGGAATCCCGATAAAAGATAAAGGATAAAAGATAAAAGCGACCAAACTTTCCGGTTCATCGGCAACCACCAAGACCGGAAGTAAAAAATAGGAATAGTACCTGGCCGCTTACCTGAACCACCTTTTATCTTTTATCTTTCATCCGGTAGATCGAGGTCTCGAATCCAGGGTCTACAGAATAATTAATCGACAGAGTACAAGGTTAAATTATGGAAATCGTCTATATACGCGGCCTGGAGGTCAAAACCGTCATCGGCATCTATGACTGGGAGCGGGAAATCCGGCAGACCGTCACCATCGACCTGAAAATGAAATCCGATTTCAGCAAGGCCGCCGTGAGTGACGAAATCGAGCATGCGCTCGATTACAAGGCTGTGGCCAAACGCTTGACTGCCTACGTGGAAGAAAGCAGTTTCAAACTGCTTGAGACCCTGGGATCGCGAATCGCGGACATCGTGCAGGAGGAGTTCAACGTCCCCTGGCTGCACCTCCAACTGGGCAAGCCGGGTGCGGTCACCGGCTCCAAGGACGTGGGTGTCATCATCGAGCGAGGCTCACTCAGTGACGAGGCCAGTTTTTAGTGACCTGGGTTACTCTCAGCCTGGGCAGTAACCTGGATCCGGTCGAGAACCTGACCAGTTGCCTCGATGCCTTGCTGCTGCAGTTCAAGGATCTCAGCCTGTCCTCGGTATACGAAAGCGAGGCCGTGGGTTTCGATGGCGACAACTTCCTCAACATGGTGGTCGGCTTTGATACTAACCTTGAGCTGGCCGCCCTGTCTCCTGTGTTGAAGGGCATCGAGGACAAGCATGGACGAGACCGCTCGCAGCCCAAGTTCAGCGGCAGGACTCTGGATATCGATATCCTGACCTATGCCGACAAGGCGGGTGTGTTTAACGGCATCATGCTGCCGCGTCCGGAAATCATCGAAAATGCGTTCGTCCTGTGGCCACTGGCGCAGGTCAGCGGCCGGCTCAAGCATCCCGTACTGAAACAGAGTTACTCAGCCCTGTGGGAAGCTTATGACAAGCACAGGCAGAAACTCTGGCCGGTGGATTTCACCTGGCATGGCCGGAAGATTTCTTCCCGGGAGTAACAATCGTGATCATGGTTTACACGCACACCAATCCCGCCCTGGTCGGCCTGGCCAAATCCATGCTCGAAAGCGAGGGCTTCGACGTCACGCTCAAGAATGAATTTTCAACGGCCGGGATTCCGCCCTACAACCTGGACCAGGAACTGTGGGTGCTCAATGACAGCGATGCCGAGGCGGCCCGCAAAATTCTTGCCGGTCTCGACGAAACACCGGATACACCGTAAAACCCGCTATGGATATCGTTCTGACAAAGGTACAGCATGCAGCGGCCCTGTCGGATTACTACCTGCGCAATGCCGATCGCTTCACGCCCTGGCATCCCCTCGTCAGGCATGACCATCACAGTGTCGAAGCCTGGATCAGGCGTCTGCAGGAAAGGGAGCGTGAATATACTGAAGGTCGTGCCGCCCATTTCGTCGGCCTGGACGGAGACCGCGCCATCGCCGCCTGTTCACTGAGCAATATCGTCTACCAACCTGCCTGTTTCTGCCATATGGGGTACTCGGTGGACAGGGATTTTGAAGGGACAGGGTGCATGACCGAGCTGGTAAAACATGTCATCGATTATGCCTTTGCCAACCTGCGCCTGAACCGGATCAGTGCCAACTACATGCCCGCGAATACCCGTTCGGCTCGCCTGCTGGAAAAGCTGGGGTTCGAAAAAGAGGGGTTCGCCCGCCGGTATTTATCCATCAACGGCAAGTGGGAAGATCACATCCTGACATCCCTCGTGAATCCCCTGACTGGCGACCGGGATGCCCTTGACCCCGATGGGGATTAGTGGGAACTTTAGCGGCCAATATCGAACCCTGTCCCATCGTATTACTTACAACCCAACGTCCCAGGTAACCCATGAATACCCTGATGAACAACCGACTGACAGCCATTTTAATGACGCTGGCCTGCCTTGCCGCCTGCTCCGAGAGCACCGAGCAGGCCGCCATGCAGGATGAAGCCCGAACCATGACCACGACAGCTACAGCGGACACCGTTGCCGCGAATCCCTTCTTTGCCGAAAGTCCGCTGCCGTTGCAGTTTCCGCCGTTCGACCTGATCATCACCGATCATTACCTGCCGGCTTTCGAGCGCGGCATGGCCGAGCATCTGGAGGAGGTCACTGCCATCGTTAACCAGGCGGAAGCCCCGACCTTCGAAAATACGCTGGTGGCACTGGAGCAATCCGGCCAGCTCCTGGCCCGGGTGTCACGGGTCTTCAATGCCATGTCGTCGGCCCACACCAACGACGCCATCGATGCCATCGAGGTGGAAATATCCCCCAGACTGGCCGCGCATTACGACCAGATCCAGCTCGACCCCGGTCTGTTCGCCCGTGTCAGCGATCTCTATGAGCGTCGCGACAACCTGGGCCTGGATGCGGAAGGCGTGCGCCTGGTCGAGGAGAATTACAAGGATTTCGTCCGCGCCGGCGCCTTGTTGGACAGCGAGCAGAAGGAGCGCCTGAAAGCGATCAACCAGGAACTCTCGGAACTGTCCACGCAGTTCAGCCAGAATGTCCTGGATGAAGTGAATGCCCTGGCCGTAGTCGTCGATACCCCCGAGGAACTGGCAGGTTTCAGCGCAGCGCAGATCCAGGCCGCGGCCGATGCGGCAGCGGCCCGTGACATGGCGGGTAAATACGTCATTCCGCTGCTCAATTACACCAGCCAGCCTGCACTGGAATCCCTGGAGAACCGCGCTTTGCGCCAGCGCATCCAGGAAATCTCGGAATCCCGCGGCCACCGCGGCGGCGACTTCGACAACCGGGAAATTCTCAGCCGTACGGTTAAATTGCGCGGCGAGCGGGCGCGCCTGCTGGGTTATGACAGCCATGCGGCCTATATCCTGGACAACCAGACTGCGCAGACTGTCGGTGCGGTCAACCAGCGCCTGGCTGACCTGGCGGCGCCGGTTATGGCTAATGTCAGGCGCGAAGCCGAAGAGATGCAGGCCATCATTGCCAGCGAGGGCGGTGACTTCGAGCTGGCCTCCTGGGACTGGCCCTTTTATGCCCAGAAAGTGCGCATGGCCCGCTACAATTTCGATGAATCCCAGCTGCGGCCCTATTTCGAGATCAACAACGTTCTGCAAAACGGCGTGTTCTTCGCGGCCAACCAGATCTACGGTATCACCTTCGAGGAGCGCTTCGACCTGCCCGTCTATCAGGAAGACGTGCGCGTGTTCGACGTGTTTGACAGCGACGGCACCCAGCTCGGCATTTTCCTGTCAGATCCGTACGCACGCCCCAGCAAGCGCGGCGGGGCATGGATGAATGCCTACGTGCCACAGTCAAGGCTGCTGAATCGCAAGGCCGTAGTGGCCAACCACCAGAACATTCCCAAGCCGCCGCCGGGCGAGCCGACCCTCATGACCCTGGATGAAGTGGAAACCATGTTCCATGAGTTCGGCCACGCCCTGCATGGCCTGTTTTCCGATGTCACCTATCCCGCGTTTTCAGGAACGCGTGTTCCCCGCGATTTCGTGGAGTTTCCCTCGCAGGTCAACGAAATGTGGCATACGTGGCCTGAAGTCCTGGCCAACTATGCCGTGCACTACCAGACCGGTGAATCCATCCCCGTGGAATTGCTGAACCGGATCGAGGAAGCCAACGTGTTCAGTGAAGGTTTCGATACCGCCGAGTACCTGATGCCGGCCATAGTCGATATGGCCCTGCACCAGCTCGCCCCGGAAGCCGTGCCGTCGGCAGAGGACATGATGGCGTTCGAGGCACAGGCGCTGGCCAATGCCGGCACATTGATCGATGAAATCGCCCCGCGCTATCACCTGACCTACTTCTCCCACATCATGGGCGGCTACTCGGCGGGGTATTACTCCTATATCTGGAGCGAGGTCCTCGATGCCGACACCGTGGAATGGTTCCGTGAGAACGGCGGCATGCTCAGGGAGAACGGCCAGCATTTCCGTGACACGCTGCTGTCAAAAGGGGGCAGTGTGGAGGCCATGCAGCTGTTCGAAAACTTCCGCGGCCGTGCGCCGGATGTGGCGCCGCTGCTGGTACGCAAGGGTTTGCAGTAATGCCCGATTGACCATGCTGGCATTTTGCCCAACACTCTTGCCCCTGCAGCTTTCATAAAAACAATAACGAGGGCAGCGAATATGGCGCAGGCACTACCCGTCAAGAACGCGGAACAGCAGTGGGCGGTTTGGGATTCCACCCGGCTGAACAATTTTCCCTTTCGCGATGATGACATCATCATCGGCACCTGGTCCAAGAGCGGCACCACCTGGACCCAGCAGCTGGTTGCCCAGCTGGTGTTCAGGGGGGGATCCCGAAGCCTACGGCCAGATGCTGTCGCCCTGGCCGGAGTTTCGCATTGCACCTATCGAAGCCGCCTATGAGCAGGCCGAAGCGCAGACCCATCGCCGCTTCATCAAGACCCACTCCCCCTTCAATTGCGTGCCTTACCACGAATCCATCAAGTACCTGTTTATAGGTCGCGATGCGCGTGATGTGGTGTGGAGTATGTTCAACCACCACTAGATCATTAATCCGGAGGCCTATCACCTATTCAATGATGTACCGGGCCGGGTCGGTCCGCCCTGGACCCACGAGATTCGTGACGTGCACCAGTTCTACCTGAAATTCCTGGAGCAGGGCTACATGCCCGGGCATACACCGGACACCAATTTCTGGAATTGTATTTACCAGTGGTGGAAGGTCAGGGACCTGCCCAACGTGAAGCCGGCGCATTACAACAATCTTAAGCGGGATTTCGTCGGTGAAGCGAAAAAGATCGCGGACTTTCTCGATATCGACATCGAGGAGTCGTTATGGCCGCAGATCGAAAAACACTGCAGCATCGACTATATGCGCGACCTTTCGGCCAAGTTCGAGGACCTTCACATCATCTTTAACGGCGGCGGGCAGAACTTCATCAACAAGGGCACCAACGGCCGCTGGAAAGAAGTATTAAGCCAGGAAGAGGTCGATCGCTGCGATGAAATCGCCGTGCGGGAAATGGGCGCGGAGTGCGCCCATTGGCTGAAAACCGGCGAGATGCCCCCAGGTTAACGGGCTAACCTTTCTCCCTGATAGAGTCCCAAAAATTACGTAAATCCGTTTTCGGGTGAGAGGCTGACAGATTGTCGATATAGGCAATAAAGCCCGGATCGAAAGTGGTGTTCTTGTAGGTGTCCCACCAGCGCCGGTTGCGGTCCGAGCCCAGTACCTGCAGCACGGCTTTCATGTAGTTTCGGAATGTTTCCTCGTCCAGCAGGTTGAGCTGGTATTGCCGCCAGATGAACTCGCGAAAGCGCAGGGCGGAGATGAGGAAATTATGCAATTAGATGGCTTCCTGCTCGGACAGATCATCCTTGTAGAATGCCTGGCAGATTTCCGGGTAGTCGATCAATTTGAAAACTTCGGACTGGGCCATGTGCCGCAGGTCTGTCCGGGTCTGGCTCTGGGACAATTTGTTGGAGTGTTTTACCTGTATGGCCAGATAGACCAGCGAAACGACGACGGCAATCGAGGCGATGGTTTCGGAAATTGCGGAAATGGCATCCCAGTTCATTGTTGTTTTCCTATGAAAACTGGTTATCGGGTCAGGATAGGACTGTTATGAATGAGTTTCAATCGGTCTTTTTCTTTCCAGAAGGGGGTGTGAATTTCTTTTAAAAGAAAGTCACCAAAGAAACCAGTCCCCGAACGCCAGGCCTGCGGCTGCCCTCGCTGCAGACTTTTTACGACGGGACCGGCTCACGCAGCTTCGCTGCGGACCCGCCTGAAAAATCCTTGAGGGATTTTTCTCCCTGGAAAAAGCCCTCCACTCGGCTGGCTCAGGGGGCATTCATCTTCGTTTTACGACAGCTGGACAAACCATGACACGACCTCGACCTGAATCCGGCAGCCCTTTGCATGGATCCGAAAAATGAGTTGAATCAATCGAAGAGTAATCCTATCGAAACCCCAAAGCCCCGTAAGGCCTGCCGAGGCGCAAGGGCGTTGCAGGGTCAGCCGGCCATGGACGGCCGGCTGAGCGGAGTCGGAGGCAGGATGCCGACTCTCCGCGACCCGTCGCAATGGCCGTGCAACGAGGGTAGCCGCAGGCCAGGACGCCCGGGGCAGGTTTTCTTGGGCACTTCTTTTTAAAAAGAAGTGCCATCCTTCCCGGCAGGGAAAAGTAGTAAAACTTAAAGTTTCTTTAGTGACTTTCTTTTAAATAAAGTCACAAACCCTTTCCTGGCAAGGAAAAAAAATCTATCGCCCACCATCTACATGCAGCACCTGCCCGGTGACATACGACGCATCCCTGGCTAGGAATAGCACCGCATGCGCGATATCGGCAGGATCCCCCATGCGCTTGAGCGCGCTCTTGTCGATGATGGCTTCCTTCTTGTCCTCGGCCAGGTTCTCGTCCGGCGGCCAGAGGATGGCTCCCGGGGCGATGGCATTGACGCGAACATCCGGCGCGAGCTCGCGCGCCAGCGAGCGGGTCATGCTTTCCAGGGCAGCCTTGGCCATGGTGTAAATGCTGTGGTTGGAAAGCCCCCGGCGCGCATACAGATCCGAGATGTTGATGACGCAGCCGCGCTGCTGTTTCAGCTCCCGGGCAACGGCACTGGCCAGGAACAGGGGAGCGCGGGCATTACTCGCAAAAAGCATATGCCAATCATCGGCGGTGATGGAATCCAGTGGCGTCGGGTAAAAGGCTGAGGCGTTATTGATCAGTACATCCAGGCGCTGCCAGTTGGCGATGGCCTGCCGGCCAAGTTCGAGCACCTGTTCATCATCAACCAGATCAGCCTGCAGGACGGCAGCGGAATTCGGGCGGGCGGTATTGAGGGTTTGGGCCAGACTCTCTGCCGACTGCCTGGAGCGGTTACAGTGAATAACCACGTTATAACCGCTGCTGTGCAGGAGAGATGCCGTGGCCGCCCCGAGCCGCACGCCAGCGCCGGTGATCAGTGCAACGGGATGTCCGGATTCGTGATTCATGTACTGGCCAACTCCTCGGACAGGATAGCCAGTCGCTGCTCATGGAGCTTGACGCCGATCTCTGCATCGCGGTAACCGGCCGCGACGATTTCTGCCGTACCGACACCGCTACTGACGGCAAGTGCCCGGCGCAATATGTCCGCCTGCGGATAGGGATGCTTTTCCAGGCCAAGCCGGCCGCGGGCGTCAGCTTCACAGGCAAGCAGGAACTGCTCGAAGCGCTCAGGCTTGCGAAAGGCATCGCAGTGTTCGAGTGTTTCCAGAACGGCAGCAGGATGCCGCACATCCGTGCGATGGCAATGGGTGTGGTACAGACATGTGATTCGCGCCAGGTCGCGGTACTCGTTGGGTGCCCTGATGCGTTTACAGGCTGTGTTGATCAGGTCGGCACCCAGCTGTTCATGTCCCTGCAGATTGGGCCAGCGCTCGCGGGGCACCTCAGCCTTGCCGATATCGTGCATCAGCGCCGCAAAGCGTACCACGGGGTCTTCACTGAGCAGCGAGGCCTGCTCTAGCACCATCAGTGTGTGGATGCCGGTATCGATCTCGGGGTGGTACTTCTTCGGCTGCGGTACACCGAACAGGTTTTCCAGTTCCGGCAGGATGTCGCCGAGGGCGTTGCAGTCGCGCAGTACCTGGAAAAAAACCTGGGGCGATCGCTCTTCCAGTGCCCGACCGATTTCCGTCCAGATACGTTCACTGACCAGGTCCCACAGTTCGCCGGATGCGGCAATGTCCTCCATGAGGGCCATGGTTTCTTCGGCTATGGTGAAACCCAGGTGGTGGAAACGCGCCGCGAAGCGGGCGACACGCAGTACGCGCAGTGGATCCTCGACGAAGGCAGTGGATACGTGCCGAAGCACTTTTGCTTCCAGGTCGGCCCGGCCGTTGAAGGGGTCGACGATGGTGCCGTGCTCATCCTCGGCAATGGCGTTGACCGTCAGGTCGCGCCGCTGCAAGTCTTCTTCCAGGGTCACGCTTTTATCAGCATGCACGGTGAAGCCCTTGTAGCCCTGCCCGGTTTTGCGTTCCGTGCGCGCCAGTGCGTATTCCTCCCTGCTTTCGGGATGCAGGAACACCGGGAAATCCTTGCCTACCTGCGTGTAACCCAGGTCGAGCATCTCGGCCTGGGTGGCGCCCACGACCACCCAGTCCCGGTCCTTGACCGGAATGCCGAGCAATTTGTCACGTACGGCGCCGCCGACGAGATAGGTTATCATGATCGTGCCGGATTTTCGGGATTACTTGAAGGGCACACTGTAGCGCTGCTTGTCTTCCAGGCGCAAGGCAGTGAGGGTGCGGCCCCACACGCAGCCGGTGTCGAGCGCAAAGACGTTGGGCCAGTTGGTTTCACCTTCCAGGGTGGCCCAGTGACCAAAGACGATGTACCGGTTGGGTTTCAGCTGCTGGTATTCATACCAGGGCTTGAATCCCGGGGGCGCGGTTTTCGGCCCGGTCTTGATGGCGAGGTTGAGCTGGGTTTCACCGTTGCAGAATCGTACGCGGGTGAGGTAGTTAGTGATGACCCGCAAGCGCTCCATGCCGGTCAGGCCTTCGTGCCAGATATCCGGTTCATCGCCGTACATCTTGTTGAGGAACTTGGAGCATTTATCGCTTTGCAGGATGTCCTCCACTTCGGCGGCATAGCCGCGCGCCTGCTTGAAGGTCCAGCCCGGTGCGATGCCGGCATGCACCATCAGGAAGGTTTCCTCGCCATTCTCGGTATCCAGCTTTTCGCTGTGGATCATGGGTTTGCGCTTGAGCCAATCGCAGAATCCGGGGCAGTCGGGATCGTCCAGGATGGCGCGCAGGGTATCTTTCTTGCCGTGCTTTTGGGCACCGGTGGCCATGGCGACGAAATGCAGGTCGTGATTGCCGAGCACCATGGTAAAGGCGCTGCCCAGGGCCTTGAGTACGCGCAGGGTTTCCAGTGACTTCGGGCCACGATTGATTATGTCGCCGACGCTCCAGAGGCGGTCGCGGGTAGGGTCGAAATTGACCTTGTCCAGCAAGCGCATGAGTTGGTCATAACAACCCTGGATGTCGCCTATTGCATATGTTGCCATAGCTGCTACTTGTTTCTTGTCACCAGCATTGCATCAACGCTAGTGAATCATGTTCGGGATGGCAAGTACGAAAAGGGGAATCGGAGCTTCGAACTGCTCGCCGCCGGCAGTTTCCATGGTATAGGAGCCGCGCATGTCGCCTATTTCAGTGCCGATCAGCGTGCCGCTGGAATACTCGAAGGATTCGCCGGGTTTTATCACTGGCTGCTGCCCCACCACCCCCTTGCCGGTCACTTCGTCGACCTTGTTGTTCTGGTCGGTGATTATCCAGTGGCGGCTTAGCAGCCTTACGGGTTCGTCACGATGGTTGCGAATGGAAATGGTGTAGGAAAATGCGTAAGAGCTTTTCGCGGGATCGGATTGCATTTCCAGGTACTTGGTCCTGGTCCTGATCTCTATACCGCAATCGTTCTCGGATGTACTGCTCACAAAGGCTCCATTGCGCCAGGTAAAATAGTCGGTGGGAATTGCCGGAAGTCCCTGCCGGCAGTCTAGGTGACCTCTACCAGCGCGTCGCTGATAGTAACATATTCCTCAAGCGAGAGCGTCTCGGGACGGCGGCTGCCATCGATGCCGAGCGTCGACAACACGTGTTTGTCCGCGAGTGATTTCAGGCTGTTCTGCAGTGTTTTGCGGCGCTGTGAAAATGCCGTGCGTACGACTTTTTCCAGCATGGCAGTGTCCCGGGCAGGACAGGGCAGTTCAGTGTAGGGAACGAGGCGCACGATGGCCGATTCCACTTTTGGCTGCGGTGAGAATGCCGTCGGCGGCACCCGGAACAGCTTTTCCACCCTGCAGTAATACTGCGTCATGATGCCCAGGCGGCCGTAGCTCTTCCCGCCAGGATCCGCCGTCATGCGATCCACGACTTCCAGTTGCAGCATGAACAGCATGTCCCTGAATAATTGCCGGCTTTCAAAAAGGTGAAAGAGCAGGGGGGTGGAAATGTTGTAGGGCAGGTTGCCGATCAGGCGATAGCCGCCGGCCACCGGTGGCAGGGTGTGGAAATCAAATTTCAGGACATCCTGGTTGTGCAGGGTGAAATTGTTTCTGCTTTCATAGCGCCAGCGGAATTCGGCGGCGAGATCGCGATCGATCTCGATCACATCCAGGTGTGCGCAACTGTCGACAAGCCGGTCAGTGAGGGCACCCTGGCCTGGGCCGATTTCGATAATCGCATCGGTATCCTTCGCATTGACGGCATTGACGATGCGCTCGATGATCCCGGCATCCACCAGGAAGTTCTGGCCAAAGCGCTTGCGCGGTCGATGCTGTGTGCGCTCAGCCATGGAGCCGGCTCCAGTGGCCGGCCATCTCCCTGGCGGTGGCGATAGCTACCTGCAGGCTGCCGGTTTCGGCCCGGCCGGTCCCGGCAAGATCCAGTGCCGTGCCATGGTCCACGGAAGTGCGGATCAGGGGCAGGCCCAGCGTGATGTTGACGGCATGGCCGAAACCCTTGTACTTCAAAACCGGCAGGCCCTGGTCGTGATACATGGCGAGCACGGCGTCGAACGGCGCGAGCCGCGCCGGCGTGAGCAGCGTGTCGGCCGGCAGCGGACCCGTGACGTCGAGCCCGTCGGCCCGTGCGGCCGCGATCTGCTTCTCGAGCTGGTT
>JALRBG010000347.1 GCA_023257855.1 Pseudomonadales bacterium
TCTGTGTATTTGGTTTTGTGAAATCAGTGTAGAGATTACGTAGCGGGAGAACAGGTGGCTTGATCTGGCGCAAGCGTCGGGAAATGGCATATTTCGGGATGAAAGCAGGACTTCTCCCTGCTAACATGCGCTCCGGAATGACGACCAACGACGATACCCGGACAGGCATTATCCAGCTCATGGCTGGCACCGACAGCCGCAGCATGCCGATTCTGGAAAAGCTGCCGGTGAAGATCCTCCACGCCGGGGAATACGAACTGCTGCAGTCGCCCTTGTTCGTGCGCGACCTCGCCGCCGGGGATATCTTCACCTGTGAAGACGACAACCCGGCCAGCTATAACGTCCTGCGCCGCAGCGGCAACCTCGCCATCCGCGTCTTTCGCAAGGGCGATATCGGGCAAGTGGAAGACAACCTGACGCCCGAGGTGGAAAAGCTCGGCGGCAGCCTGGACCTGCAGATCGATCGCGGCCTGGTCTACAGCCTGCACGTGAATATCGGTTTTGCCGACATCGAGCGCCTGCTCGACGGCGTCATGGCCGATTACCCCGGCGTGGTCTGGTATTATGGCAACATCTATGACCGTGAAGACGGCGCCACCCCGCTGAACTGGTGGGACGCCTTTTTGAACCCTGTATAAGGAATACTGAAACACCCCATGCTCATCGTGATTTCTCCGGCCAAGACGCTGGACCTGGAAAGTGACTACAAGGCTCCGGCCGTCTCCCAACCCGAATTCCTCATAGACACCCGCAAGCTCGTGAAGATCATGCGCGGCTATTCCGCCGCCGATCTCGGGACGCTCATGCACACCAGCGAGGCCATCAGCACGCTGAACGAGGAACGCTACAAAACCTGGAAAACGCCCTTCAACGAGGACAATGCCAGGGCGTCGCTGTTTACCTTCAAGGGCGATGTCTATACCGGGCTGGAGGCGGAAAAATTTTCGGCTGCAGACCTGGAATATGCCCAGGACCACCTGCGCATCCTGTCCGGACTTTACGGCGCCCTAAGACCCCTGGACCTCATGCAGCCCTACCGGCTGGAAATGGGCACGGAGCTGAACAACGAGCGCGGTAAAAACCTGTATGCCTTCTGGGGCGACAAGCTCAGCAAGGCCATCAACCGGGACCTGAAAGCACAGGGCGACAATGTCCTGGTCAACCTGGCCTCCAATGAATACTTCAGCGCGCTGGATAAAAAGGCGTTGGATGCGCAGATTGTCACCCCGGTGTTCAAGGATTATTCCAGCGGGCAGTACCGGGTGCTGAGCTTTTTCGCCAAGAAGGCGCGCGGTAGGATGGCTGCCTGGATTCTTAAGAACCGGGTGAAGGATGCGGGGGAGTTGGCAAAGTTCCGCCTGGACGGCTACCGTTACAGCAAGGACGACTCAGGTCCGGACAAACCGGTGTTCCTGCGCAAACAGTAGGGATTCTAGACGCCGATACTGTTCAGGGCGTTGATGATCTCGCGGACCAGGCCGGCGGCCTTGGGATGCTCCTCTTCCACTTCCTGCAGCAGCATCTCCGCGGTCTCGGAAAAGTCCTCCGGGGGTTTGGGCCCCTCCCATTCGGCCAGCTGGCTTTTCATGCGCGCGAGCATGGCTTCCTACTCCGGACTGGTGTCTGAGTCCGCAAACCGTTCATGCAATTGTGTGATCAACCCTTCAATATGATGCTTTGGCATTGTTCCGTCTTCCTGCGATACTGTTAGATTAAGTGTATCCCATTATTGCTGAAGCTACTTGTTTTTGAAGGCTCCTAATGTCAAAACCGTTCTCTGAAGCCTGTGAAAACAACAAGGCACCCATCCTCGCCATTATCAGCAAGTACTTCAAGCCGGGTAAAAAAATCCTCGAGATAGGCAGCTATACCACCCAGCACGTGCAGTATTTCGCCGAGAAAATGCCGGAGGTGTACTGGCAGCCCAGCGACATTTCCGAAAACGTGCCCATCATGCTCGCCGGCCTGGAAGACGCGCAACGGGACAATATCAGGCAACCGGTCAGCCTGGACGTCTGCGACGAGCGCTGGTCGGTCACCAAGGCGGACGGCATTTTCAGCGCCAACACCCTGCACATCATGCCGGAATCGCGCATGCCCCGGTTCTTTCACGGCGCCGGCGCCATCCTGGCGCCCCATGGCTACCTCTGCGTCTATGGCCCCTTCAAGTATGGCGGCGATTTCACCAGCGAGAGCAACGCCCGCTTTGACAGCTGGCTGAAAATACAGGACGCGGACAGCGGCATCCGCGATTTCGAACAGGCCGACGCGCTCGCGTCCAACGCCGGGCTGGCGCTGATCGCCGACCATGCCATGCCCGCCAACAACCAGCTGCTGGTCTGGCAAAAAATGCTCAACTACTTTCCGGTTTGACCGGATCTTCCTGTTTGAAAGGCAGGTAGCAGGCGGCCTCCTTCTGGAAGCGCCGCACGTACTTTTCCTCGTCATCGAGAAAGCGGTGAATCGCCTGGTCGAAATCCGCATTGGCTATCCAGTGGTTTGACCAGGTCAGGACCGGCTCGAACCCCCGCTGTATCTTGTGCTCACCCTGGGCACCGGAATCGAAACGGGCCAGCCCCTTTTCGATACAGAAGTCGATGCCGCGGTAGTAGCAGGTTTCAAAATGCAGGAACTGGTACTCCTCGGTGCAGCCCCAGTAGCGGCCATACAGGGTATCCGCGCCGATGAAACTGAGGGCGCCGGCGATGTATTCGTCATCCTTTCTTGCCATGACCAGCAGCAGCCGGTCAGCCATGGTGTCACCGATCAGCGTGAAAAATTCTTCAGTCAGGTAGGGTGCACGCCCGCGCACGAAGTAGGTGCTCTGGTAAAACAGGTAGAATTTTTGCCAGAGCCCCGGCGTGATGGCAGCTCCGGTCAGGGTCTCGAAACTGATGCCGGCATCCAGCACTTTTTGGCGTTCCTTGCGCAGGTTCTTGCGTTTGCGGGAGCTGAAGCAGGCCGTGAAATCATCGAAACTTTCGTACCCCCGGTTGAACCACTGGTACTGGCAGCCCACGCGCTGGCGGATGCCGAGCTCCCTGAAGGCATCGCTCTGGTCCTGGTCGGGAAACAAGACGTGCCAGCTCGAGGCCGAGATCTTTTCCGCCTGCCGGGGAATGTACACGCTCAGCAACCGGAAAATTTCTGCGGCGTCCTGGCCAGGCGCCACGCAGACGCGCGGGCCGGGGCAGGGGGTGAAGGGAATGGCCGACACAAGCTTGGGATAGTAGTCGTAGCCATGGCGCTGGTAGGCATCAGCCCAGGACCAGTCGAAGACATACTCCCCGCGCGAGTTGTCCTTGAGGAACATGGGCATGATGGCCACCGCTTCACCGGCTTTTTCCACCAGCACGTGGTAGGGCTGCCAGCCGGTCATGGCGGTGGTGCTGCGGCTGTCCTCAAGGGCCCGGAAGAAAGCGTGGCGCATGAAGGGGTAAGCTTCGCCCGCCAGGGCATCCCAGGTTTCTGGTGCGATATCGGCAATACTGGTCAGGAAACGCAGGTGGATGGTGTCTGGTGTTTCGGGGGTCAAGACGACTCCGGACGGCGGCAGGTCAAACGGAAGATGCAGGGTATAAAGATAAAGGATACAGGATAAAAGATAAAAGGGGGGGCAGGTCCAGGGCACCCACAGCAATACATTCAAGGCGCCCCGAATGCCTGTTGTTCCAGGGCAGGCAACCAGGGGTTAACGTGTCGTCCCCTTTATCTTTTATCCTTTATCTTTTATCCCTATACCCCTACCCCACCTTCGGCAACGTCTCCAGGTTCCAGCGCGGCCTGGCCAGAATGGACAGGTCATCCTGCTGTCCGGCCAGCAGGCGCATGCAGCCGGCATAGGCAATCATGGCGCCATTGTCGGTACAGAAGGCAAAACCGGGATAGTGCAATTCCCCTCCTTCAGCCTTCGCCATGTGCGCCAGTTTTTCGCGCAGCCGCATGTTGGCGCTGACACCGCCGGCGATGACCAGGCGTTTCATGCCGCTGTGCTCAAAGGCCCGGCGACATTTGATGACCATGGTGTCCACCACCGCCTCCTGGAAGGCCCAGGCGATATCCGCTTTTGTCTGCTCGTTCAGTAAACCGTCCACCGTATGCTCGGCCACAGTATTCAGTGTGTAGGTCTTGAGGCCGCTGAAGCTGAAATCCAGTCCGGGCCTGTTGGTCATCGGCCGCGGGAAATCGAAGCGGCCTGGCGTGCCGGATTCGGCCAATCTGGCCACGTGGGGGCCGCCCGGGTATGGCAAACCGAGCATTTTTGCCACCTTGTCGAAGGCTTCACCGGCGGCGTCATCCAGCGATTCGCCGATCAGCTTGTAACTGCCGATTTGCGGCACCTCGACCAGCTGCGTATGGCCGCCGGAAACCAGCAATGCCACAAACGGAAATTCCGGGCCATTGGCCTCGAGCAGGGGCGCCAGCAGGTGGCCCTCCATGTGATGCACGCCAATGGTGGGAATCCCCAGGGTCATGCCCAGCGAACGCCCGACCGATGCACCGACCAGCAGGGCGCCGGCCAGTCCGGGTCCGGCGGTATAGGCCAGGCCGTCCAGATCGCCGAGTGCACACCCCGCCTCGTCGAGCACCTCGCGTATGAGGGGCAGGGTCTTGCGGATATGGTCGCGGGACGCCAGTTCAGGCACGACACCGCCGTATTGCTGGTGCAGTGTTACCTGGCTGTACAAGGCATCCGCGAGCAGGCCGCGCTCACTGTCGTAAACGGCGACGCCGGTTTCATCACAGGATGTTTCGATACCGAGGACTATCATATTTCTGCCGGATTGCGGGGAAGCGAATCATACCACAGGCATTACGCGAGGTTGGTCTGCCCGGCCACCAAAACCGTAAAACCCCGTGTTATCATTTTCGAAACAACAATCAAGAGCAGAACACATCATGAAAGCATTTGTACTCAAAGCCGGCGGCACTTCGATGGACGACATCCGGATGGTAGAGCTGGAAAAGCCCCAGGCGGGACCCGGAGAAATCCTGGTGCGCATGCATGCCGCTTCCCTGAACTTTCGCGATCTCGGCATCATCGTTGGCAAATATTTCGGCGGCCCGGTGCAGAAAGACACCATCCTCACCTCAGACGGTGCCGGTGAAGTCGAAGCAGTTGGCGAAGGCGTTACCCGCTTCAAGGCAGGCGACCGCGTTGCCGGCACTTTTTTCCAGGGTCTTGCCGACGGACCTGCCAACCCGATGGTCAACCCGGCCCTTGGGCATTCTGCCGACGGCGCGCTCACCGAATACATGGTGCTGAAGGAAGGCGATGCCGTCATGTTGCCGAACAATCTCAGCTACGAGGAAGGCGCCTGCCTGCCCTGCGCAGCGCTCACCGCATGGCATGCCATGATGGAAGCCGGCCGGCCGGTCGCCAAGGGTGATACCGTGCTGCTGCTTGGCACAGGCGGCGTCTCGATGTTCGGCCTGCAGTTCGCGAAAGCCGTTGGTGCCAAAGCCATCATTACATCGTCCAGTGATGAGAAACTGGCCAGGGCCCAGTCGCTCGGTGCCGATATCCTGATCAACTACAAGCAGCACCCCGACTGGGAAAAAGAAGTCAGGAAGCTGACCGATGGCAAGGGTGTCGATTGTGTCGTCGAAGTCTGCGGCGTGGGCACCATCAGCAAATCCATGGAGTGCCTCGGCCTGGGCGCCAAGATCGGCATGATCGGCGTTCTTGCCGGCCCCGAGGGTGAATGCAACCCGCGCAGCCTGATGATGACCGGCAGCGCCATCCATGGCATCTTCGTCGGCAATCGCCGCATGTTCGAGGAGATGAACCATGCCATCGAGGTGCACGACATTCATCCCGTCATCGACAAGGTCTTTGATTTTGAAGATTCACTGGAAGCCATCGGGCATTTCAAGAGCCAGGCACACCTGGGCAAGGTGGTTATCCGGATCGGCTGACAAGTCCCCGGCCGGGACAACAGGAGCGACAAGATATGTTTGGCAGGGATTTCATCTGCAGCCTGCTTTTATTGGCCGGCAGTACATTGACGCTGCCCCTCGCCGCCGCTGACGACGCTGAAGTTCCCGAAGAGATCGTCGTCAGGGGCAGCCGCGCCGACATCAACCTGAAGCTCCAGGTCGACCATGCCGAGGACGCTTTCTATGAAGTCCTCAATGACCTGCTCGACGAGGAATTCCACATCACGTGCAAGTACGAACGGGTCATCAACTCCATCATCAAGGAACGCATCTGCCAGACCAAGTACATGCGCGACGAGTTGTCCACGGCGGCCACATTAAGCCTCCAGGGCGTGGATTACATGGCCGCCGGCATCCTGACCGAAAAGAATCGCCAGTTGCGGCAAAAAGTCATCGAATTGCTTGAAAACAATACAGAATTGCGAAATGCCGCAAGGAATCTTTCTGACCGCGTGGAAGAATACCGGGACGAGTACGGCATTCCTGACTGATGCCTGCTCCTGAGAATATTTCACAATTTAGAATTATTAAATATCAGGAAATTGTGGATAATTGCCCGGTCGACTTCCAAGATGAGATTTGTTTGTGCCCCATAGCAGCAGTCCAAGCATCAACCCCCCCATCGCAATTTCAGCCTTCATCAGGTTACCCGTTTTCCTCCTGGCACTTGCCGCACTCAGCGCCTGCAGCAACCTGGCGACCGAGCAGGGCAGCCTGGAAACCGATGAGTCCCTAGCAGATCGCGCCCGGGAGCAGCTTATCGTCGAATCCCTGGTCAGCGAGGCTTCCAGGCTTGGCGATGTCGATATAGACAGTCGGGAAGAAGAACCCGTCACCGAGGAAGAGGCCATCAACCGGACGGCCCTGGAACCTGCGACTCCCGTCATCAACATGACGGCAAACCGGGTGGTCGAGCGTTCCATCAATGACTATCTGCAGAATCGCCGCACCCAGCTGCGTATCTGGTCAGAGCGCGGCAACACCTGGTTCCCGATGATCGAGAAGATCTTCGAGGAGGAAGGCGTACCCGATGAACTGAAATACCTGGCGCTCGCCGAGAGCGGCCTGCGTCCCACCGTGCGCAGTTCTGCCGGCGCCGCAGGCATGTGGCAATTCATGTATGGGACCGCCGTGTCCGCCGGCCTGGAGATCAATACCTGGGTCGATGAACGCCGTGATCCTGAACTCGCGACCCGTGCCGCCGCGCGCCACTTCAAGGAACTTTACGAAAGCTACAACGGCAACTGGGAACTCGTGCTGGCCGGGTACAACTGCAGCTATCGCTGCATCACGCGCGCCGCAAGGCGGGCCGGCAAACCGATCGAGGAAAAGCCCTCCTACTGGGAGATATACCCTTACCTGCCCCGTGAAACCCGGGGCTTCGTGCCCAAGTTCATCGCCGCGGCGCTGATCACATCAAACCCGGCATTCTATGGCATCCACGTGGAAGACTTCGGCCAGGAGTTCTCTTACGACATCGTCGAGATCAACGGCATGCTGTCACTGGAAGCGGCCGCCATGCTGGCCGGTACCGATCTGGCCACCATCCGCAACCTGAACCCGTCGCTCATCAAGGCCACCCTGCCCGACCAGGCCCATCCCTATAAACTGCGCATACCCCTGGGTTCCTTTGACCGCTTCGTAAGGGCCTTTGACAACATGCCGGTCGAGGACAAGGTTGCTCCCAGCGAATACACCATCAAGAGCGGTGATACGCTTGACGCCATAGCCCGGTCAGTGGATACCTCGGTGGATGAACTGAGGGCAGTCAACGGTATTCGCGGCCATCTCATCTACCCCGGCCAGAAACTCCTGATCCCGGGCAGCGGCGTGTCCACCAACCTGACCATCGTCAGCCGCGAACGTCATTTTGTCGCCTATGGCGACAGCCAGTTGAGACCCATAGAACTTGTCGAGGAATTCCAGCTGGTGGAACTGAACGGCTCGACCGCGGAAAAACCGCTAATGGCAGTGTCCCTCAGCCCGGATGTGGCCGACGACATGCTGGTACCCACCGTGCACAAGGTGCGCCGCGGCGACACCCTGGGCCAGATTGCCGAACGCTACAACGTCTCGGTCAGGGATATTCAGCAGTGGAACAATCTTCGCGGCACGACCATCATCGTGAACCAGGAACTGACCATCCATTCCGTCGCCGCACAACCGGTGACGACCTACCGCGTACAACAGGGCGACAACCTGAGCGTCATCGCCCGCCGTTTCGGGGTATCGGTGGACAGCATCAAACGCCTGAACAACCTGCGCAGCAACATGATCTTTCCGGGCCAGGACCTGTCCATCAATTAGCTGTTGATCAGGCCCCCGCCAGGCGGTGTTTCACTTCGCTAACGGCCCGGACAATCTTTCCCCCTGCCCGGATGTCCGCCGTGATGGCGGCGATCCAGCCATCCATGGCCTGCTCGTAATCATTCCAGACAAGTGTGCGGGTCTCATCGAACTCCCGGCCGATCACCTCATAAAGCGCGGTATACAAAGGCAGTGTCGCCTTGGACATGGCCTGGCTGGCATCGTAGTGGCCGCACACGATCTTTGTCCGCAGCTCCGCCGCCTGCATGCCGAACAGCAGGCTCACAGCGATGTACTGCTGGAAAATTTCCACCGAGCGCCTGGCCAGATTGGCCGATCCGAAGCCCTGGGAATTGATGTTCTGGTTGAAGCCCTCGGCATGCGTCGGGTAATGGGTGGTCAGTGAATTCCCGTAGAACTGCAGCTGCGGCATGATGCAATTGCCGCACAACTGCAGGCTCTGCAGGCCGCCGTTGATCGTCCTGTCGGTGTTGCCGACCAGCATGGCGGACAGCCCGTTACTGAACGCAGGCATCACCGCCATGGCGATCTGCACGTCCAGGTGCTTGGCCAGCATGCCGATATGGAAGCGCAGCTGGTCCATGCTCACGCCGATGTACTGGCCCAGGAAATTGCCACCGTGGTAGGTATTGCCCGAGGCCTCGTCCACCAGCGGGTTGTCCGTGGCGGAATTGATCTCGAATTCCACCTGGGATGCGATCATGCGCAGGCCGTCCACGATGGGCCCCATGTACTGCGGCAGGCAGCGCAGGGAATAACGGTCCTGGATGGGCTCATCGCCCCCGCGGAATTCATGCTGCCCCTGCAGTTCATCGGCGATCAGTTTCGAGCCTGTCAGCAGGTCGAGCATGACGGCAGCGGCATCCACCTGCCCAGGATGCGGCTTGCGCGCATGAATGAAGGGATGGAAGGACTGGTTCGTGGCGCCCAGTCCCTGGAACAACAGGGCATGGGCGCCAAAGGCCACGGCCAGGAGATTGCGCGTGTCATACATGACATTGGCGGCGATGCCGGTCATCACGGACGTGCCATTGACCATGGCCAGCCCTTCCTTGGGGCCCAGCTCTTCCCGTTCCAGCCCCATTTTTTTCAGGACAGTCTGCGCCCCCAGCACTTCGCCCTGGTAATCCACCAGCCAGCCTTCATCCAGCCCGATCAGGCAGGCCGTGATATAGGACAGTGGCGACAGGTCGCCGCTGGCGCCGATGGAGGCAAACTCGCGTACCTGCGGGGTGGCACCTTTGTTGAGAAAGGTGCCCATGCGTTCAATCATGGACATGCGAATGCCGGAGGCCCCTTGCAGGTGCGAATTCATGCGCACCAGGATGGCCGCCCGCACGTCTTCCTGCGGCAGCAGGTTGCCTGTGCCCACCTTGTGAAACCAGGGGATATTGTTTTGCAGTTCGATGGCCTGCTCCTTTGAAATGGCCTTGTAGGCCAGGGCGCCGAAACCGCTGGTAACCCCGTATATGGGCTTGTTGTTGTCCACGGCCTCCTGGATGAAGGCGTTGGATTTGCGGACCCGCTCATGGACCGCAGTATCCGCGGTGATGGCGACCTCTTCCCGGCCCCGGGCGACCCGCACCACCTCGTCAATTGTCAGTCCTTCACCGGAAACTGTTACTTGTGCTGTTGTCATTGCTGAACCTCTGCGTTGGATATCTCCAACATACTGATATTAATGGATTATTTTTGTATCGCGGCGCGCCGGGCGCTGCCTTGGGGGGCTGGGCGGGGTCAGGACCAGTCCAGCAGGCAGAAGAAACCTGCCAGGTACAGGGCTTTGATTTTTTTGCTGGGTTTCATGGTGACAAGTGGCTCTTTAGTGGGGTTAAGTCTACTGCAAATCAGGGGCAATGGAACACGTTGAAAAGCCCCCAACCGGGCCTTGAAAACTTTGCAATTCAAGGGCTTTGCCATTACAATTCTGCGCCCTTGAACCCAGGGATAACCAATTTACAGGTATTTATTGATGCCCATAGTAAAGCTGAAAGAAAACGAGCCTTTTGACGTCGCACTGCGCCGCTTCAAGCGTTCCTGTGAAAAAGCAGGCATTCTTGCTGAAGTCCGTAGCCGCGAGTTTTACGAAAAGCCGACTTCTGTGCGCAAGCGCAAAGCCGCCGCAGCCGTAAAGCGTCACATGAAAAAAGTGTCTCGCGAATCACGTCGCACCCAGCGCCTCTACTAAGCCCCCATTCCACTTCCCATGGCGGACCATCCCCTCAAAGTCAGCATCACTGATGCGATGAAGGATGCCCTGCGGGCCAGGGACAAGGCACGCCTGTCCGCGCTTCGCCTGGTCCTGGCAGAACTGAAAAAAGTGGAAGTGGATGAACGTATCGACCTGCCCGAGGATCGCATCATCTCGATCCTCGACAAGATGATCAAGCAGCGCCGCGACTCGGTGAAACAGTACACAGACGGCGGCAGGCCCGAACTGGCCGATGCCGAAGCTGCCGAAATCACCGTCATACAGGAATTCATGCCCAAGGCGCTAAGCGAAGAGGAAATCACCTCGATCGTGAACGCGGCCATCGCCGCTGAAGGCGCCGCTTCCATGCAGGACATGGGCAAGGTCATGAACGCCGTCCGCCCGCAACTGGCCGGTTGTGCCGACATGGCCGTTGTCAGCCAGCTCGTCAAGAAACAGCTCTCCTGAAACTCTCGCTCGACTTATTGTTGAGCAAATAAGTCGCAGAAAAAATATTCAGTTCACGCCGCTTTCTTGACCCGGGAATGGGGAATATTCGGACTGGCAGGGTTTACCGTGACTTCCTGGCGGGCCGGATTGAGCACCAGGTCCATGTCTTCCATCGGCACGGCTCCCAGCAACACTTCATCACCCAGGACCAGGGCACCGACAAAACACTGGCGCTTGCCGAACCGCACGCTGATGGGGCCCACATAGGGCACTGTCCTGTTTTGGCGTGGTGACCCAGGATGATATTATGAAGTTTTACAAGGGCAGCTGACGTTTCGATGGCCGGTCGCATTCCACAAAGCTTCATTGACGACCTGCTGGGCAGAGTCGACATCGTGGATGTCATTGATGCCTATACGACTCTCAAAAAGGCCGGCAAGAACTACAAGGGCCTGTGCCCTTTCCACTCGGAAAAGACCCCCTCCTTCAGTGTCGAACCCGACAAGCAGTTTTACTACTGCTTTGGCTGCGGCGCCGGCGGCAATGCGCTGGGCTTCCTCATGAATTATGAGAACCTCGATTATGTCGAGGCGATCGAGAAGCTGGCGGCCCAGGTGGGGATGGAAGTGCCCCGGGAGGAATCCTCGGTTGCCCAGCAGACCCGCGAGAAGAACCAGGCTCTGTATGACGTTCTGCAGCAGAGTGCCCGTTACTACCAGGCCCAGTTGCGCCAGCATCCGGACAAGCAGCGTGCCATCGACTACCTGAAGAAGCGCGGCCTGTCCGGCGAAATCGCCCGCGACTTCGCCCTCGGCTATGCGCCGCCCGGCTGGAGCAACCTGCTGGAAGCCGTGGGCACAGACGAGTCACAGAAAAAGGCCCTGCTCAACGCCGGCATGCTCATCGAGAATCCCGATAACAAGAAGCACCCGCTGTACGACCGTTTCCGTGACCGCATCATCTACCCGATCCGCGACAACCGCGGCCGCATCATCGCCTTTGGCGGCCGGGTGCTGGGTGATGACAAGCCGAAATACCTGAACTCGCCCGAGACCCCGGTGTTTCACAAGGGCGAGGAACTGTATGGTTTATATGAGGCCCGCAAGAACACCCGAAAGCTGGAACGATTCCTGATCGTTGAAGGCTACATGGACGTCATTGCCCTGGCCCAGCATGACATTTCCTATGCCGTGGCAACGTTGGGTACGGCCACTTCCACCAACCACCTGCGCCGTCTGTTCAAGCTGGTGCCGGAGGTGGTGTTCTGTTTTGACGGCGACAACGCCGGCCGCGAGGCCGCCTGGCGCGCACTCGAACAGGTGCTGCCATTGATGGAGGATGGCCGCACCGCCCGCTTTCTGTTCCTTCCGGACGGGGAAGACCCCGATACCCAGGTACGCAAGGTCGGCAATGCCGCCTTCAGCAAACAACTGGGGTCAGCCACGCAACTGGCTGAATTCTTCTTCCAGGCGCTGGGCGAGAAAGTCGATATGAATTCCCTCGAGGGCCGCGCCCGGCTTGGCAAAATGGCGCTGCCATACATCGACAAGATACCCCGGGGCATCTATCACCAGCTGATTCTCGACCAACTCGGTGTCATCACCGGTGTCGACCCGGCCCGGCTCAGCGCCATGGGTAGCACCAGCCCGGCCCCGCCGACAGCGATGGATACCGTTTCCGTGCGCAACCGGCCGCCGGCTCGCAAGCGGCAGATCGACAAATCACTGTGCATGAAGGCAGTCAACCTGATCCTGCTGAAACCGTCTATCGTGGCGACCATCGGCGAAGAGGACGAACTGGCTGAGATCGAGGCTCCGGATATCGGCCTCCTGCTCCAGGTCATTGCCCTGGCCAAACAGCATCCAGCCAGTTCCACGCCGGAGCTGCTGGGACGGATTTACGCCACCCCCCTGGGCAGCCAGCTGACCCAGCTGCTGAACCGGGAGCAGATCACCCCGACCGAGGGTATCGAGCAGGAGTTCCGGGAGATTCTTGCCCACCTGCTGGAGGGCCATCGGCGGCGCCAGAGCCACCATTCCTTCCTCGAGGAAGCCCGCCAGAAACTGCATTCCCGCCGAAATGAGGCTCCCGGCGGGGAAAATGGCCCCGAATAGGGCCCAATTTCTAAATTTCCCTTGAAAACTGTGGTCTTAAACGCCATCTAGGGCATAAATTCGGCTAGTATCACCCGGACCCTTTCGTTAGAATACGCGGTTATTTTTCCCCCCGGCACTTTGTCGTCAGTGGCGGGGTCCGGAAATCAATGAAACCTAGTTCCACAGCCCCGGTAAACGAGGAATTGCACTGAACATGAGCAACGTCCAAACCCAACAATCCAGTCTGAAAGCTCTGATCGCCAAAGGTAAGGAACAGAACTACCTCACCTACGCGGAAGTGAACGACCACCTGCCCGAATCCATCTCCGATCCGGACCAGGTGGAAGACATCATCCAGATGATCGACGACATGGGCATCAAGGTATTTGAAACAGCACCCGATGCCGACCAGTTGATGATGATCGAGAATGAGACGGATGAGTTGGCCGCCGCCGAAGCTGCCGCTGCCCTGGCCGCCGTGGAAAATGAAGCCGGTCGTACTACCGACCCCGTTCGCATGTACATGCGTGAAATGGGCACCGTGGAACTGCTGACCCGCGAAGGTGAAATTGCCATCGCCAAGCGCATCGAAGAAGGACTGCGTGAACTGATGTCAGCCATGGCATTCTTTCCTGGTACCGTCGAGTTCATACTCAGCGAATACGACCTGGTGGAAAAGGAAGAAAAGCGCCTTGCCGATATCCTGACCGGCTACCTCGACATCACCGAGGAAGAAATCACCCAGGTCGATGATCCCTCCGCCTCATCCAGTGATGATGACGAGGAAAGCACTTCTACTACAAGCAAGGACAGCAGCAAGGACAGCAGCGATGATGATGAAGAGGCAGAGGAAGACGGCGACAGCAGCAGTGATGACGACGATACTGCCAGCGGCCCCGATCCTGAAGAGGCTCGCATGCGTTTCGAGGTACTGCGCAAGCAGATGCGCTCCACTCAGCGCGCCCTGAAGAAGTACGGCCGCGACCATGAAAAAGGCATCGAGTCCCTCGAAAAACTGGGCGAAGTGTTCAAGTTCTTCAAACTGTCACCGCGCCAGTTCGATCCGCTGCTCGAGCACGTGCGCGGCTGCCTGACCCGCATCCGCCGTCACGAGCGCAACATCCGCAACCTGTGCATCAATTCGGGCCGCATGCCACGCAACGTATTCATCAAGAGCTTCCCCGGCAATGAAGTTAACCTGAAGTGGCTGGACAGCCACCTGCGTCGCAAGGACTATTCCGACTCCCTGGCCAAGGTGAAGGTGGAAATCCTGCGCGCCCAGAAGAAACTCAAGATGGTCGAGGAAGAAACCGGCCTCACTATCGCCGAGATCAAGGACATCAACCGCCGCATGTCCATCGGTGAAGCGAAATCACGCCGCGCCAAGAAGGACATGGTGGAAGCCAACCTGCGTCTGGTGATCTCAATCGCCAAGAAATACACCAACCGCGGC
>JALRBG010000196.1 GCA_023257855.1 Pseudomonadales bacterium
AGGTTGTCTGCTGCTGGCCAGAAACGGCAGATCCCTCAAAGCCTTGTCTGCGCAATTCAAGGAAAGCAGGGTCCAGAAAACCTACCATGCCCTGGTGGAAGGTGCCTGGCCGGAGGACATCAAGGAAGTCAGCGCTGCTCTGCAAAGGCTGCAGCCACAGGGTGGGGAGCGTTTCGTCGCCGTGAGCCGTGAAGGAAAATCGGCGATGACCCGTTTCTCTGTGCGGGAGCGCTTCCGGGATGCCACGCTAGTCACCGCCCAGCCGGTTACCGGCAGGACACACCAGATCCGCGTGCATGCACAATTGGCAGGGCACCCGATTCTCTGTGACGAAAAGTATGCATCCGCTTCTTCATGCAAGCATTTTGCCGACCTGGGTATTCGCCGCCTGTGCCTGCATGCCGCTGAATTGACCCTGCAGCATCCCGCTACCGGCAAGACACTTCATGTCGAGGCGCCCTATGACGAGGCATTCAGCCGGGCTGTGAATATCCTGGGGCAAGCAACGGGTTAAGGCCTTCTTCGCGCAGCATATCGACCAGCGCAATCATCGGCAGGCCGAGCAGGGTGTGGTAATCCCTGCCATCGAGCGCATCAAACAAGGCAATGCCGGCCGCCTCGACCTTGAAACAACCGGCGCAATCGAGAGGGTTGTCGAGCCGGATATAACCCCGGATCTCATCATCTGCCAGGGTACGAAACTTCACCCGGTAAGCCTCCACCCGTTTTCGCATAGTGCCGGTAGCAGTATTCAGGAGCGCCAGCCCGGTGCGGAACTCCACCCAGGCGCCGCTGCACAGTTTCAGGTGCTTGCGGGCGGCATCAGCATCGGCAGGCTTGCCCAGGATCAGCCCGTTGAGTGTACATGCCTGGTCGGAGCCGATTACCAGGCTGTCAGGATAGCGCGCGGCCACTGCCCGCGCCTTGGCTTCGGCAAGCCTGAGCACGTAATCATCGACAGCCTCGCCCGCCAGCGGTGTTTCACCGATCCCGGGAGAGCAGGTGTCAAAGGGCAGGCGCAACTGGGCAAGCATTTTGACCCGGTAGGGCGACGAGGAGGCGAGAATCAGCTTCATAACAATCCAAGTATAATCAATGGCTTTGAGGCCAAAAACGGCAAATTTCTTTGACAGCGGGGCCCTTCATGCATATTATGCGCGCCTATGTCGATTGACCCCTTTCCGGAGCGCGTTACACCACGTAAATGGTGCGACAGAAACGGGACAATAAACAGCTCCATACCTCTTGGCAAACTCCTGCGATTAAGCGAGTACCTGGATGAAAATCATGGCCAGGCGGAGGTATGTTTAAGCTTTGACAGGGATGCCAGTGGCACCTGCTGCCTGACCGGCACAGTAACCGCCCGGGTAAGCCTGGAGTGCCAGCGCTGCCTGCAGCCGGTTGCGGTCGATCTGGAATCGGCTGTGGCCATCAAGGTGGCCGCCAATGAGGCAGAGTCAGCGAAAATAGCCGAAAGTGCGGCAGACCCGCTGGACAAGCTGGAGATCATCGTTTGCGACGACGGCGAACTGAACCTGCTGTCGGTGATCGAGGACGAACTGATCATGAGTTTGCCCATTGTGGCCAGCCATGCCGATGAACAGTGCAGCGAAGCCTGGAACAGGCTGCATGCACAGGCCCCTGATACGGACCCGGCTGGACAGGGTAACATCAAGGGCATGGAAGTCCTGGAAAAGCTTAGACAGGAACTGCACCAGGAAAAAGAACTGAAGGACAGCAAGACGCGTGATAACAAGCGCGGCAAGAAACGCAAGACAGGCACCGAACAAGACAAGGACTGACCGGCAACGATCAGGCACAGGATAAACCGAGGTAAGCAACCATGGCTGTACAAAAGAGCAAGGTATCACGCTCCAGGCGCAACATGCGCCGTGCGCATGATTCACTGAAACCCGCGACCGTTTCAACCGACGCGGAAACCGGTGAAAGGCATCGTCGTCACCACATGACGCCGGATGGCTTTTACAAAGGCAGGCAGATCGTTCGCAACAGCGACGACTGAACCTACCACCAGGGGTTGGCAAGACCCCTGGCTGATTTATCATTCTGAAAGCAGCTCACGACGGGCTGCTTTCTGTTTTATAAATCTGCATTCGCGGGGAACCAGAAGTTATGCAAACCGGCAATACCGGATTCATTTTTCCAGGGCAGGGCTCACAGAAAGTGGGCATGCTTAGTGAATTGGCAGAAGCCTTCGCCGGGGTACAGGTCACCTTTGACGAGGCCAGCAATGTGCTCGGTTACGATCTTTGGGCACTCGTCCAGGCAGGGCCGGAAGAAGAACTCGCCCTGACCCATATCACACAGCCCGCTATTCTGACGGCTTCCGTCGCCATCTGGCGGCTATGGCTTGAGCAGGGCGGCGGCGAACCGGCCATCATGGCGGGGCATAGCCTCGGTGAATACTCGGCATTGACCTGTGCCGGCGTGCTGGCATTTACCGATGCGGTGGGATTGGTTCAGAAACGCGGCCAGTACATGCAGTCAGCCGTACCCGTTGGAGTCGGCGCCATGGCAGCCATAGTCGGGCTTGACGATGACAAGGTCATTGCCGCCTGTAATGAGGCCCGGGAATCCCAGGAAGTAGCAGCGGTAAATTTCAATTCCCCAGGCCAGGTGGTGATCGCCGGACATGCCGAGGCGGTTGCCAGGGCATCCGAGCTGTGCAAGGCCGCCGGTGCCAAGCGAGCATTGCCCCTGCCGGTATCTGCGCCATTCCATTCCCGTCTCATGAAACCTGCCGCCGACAACTTTGCCGCGGACCTGGCTGCCGTTTCCTTCCAGGCTCCCCGGGTGCCCGTCCTGCAGAATTTCGGCCTGGAAACCCCTGCAGATCCTGACGTCATTCGCAACAACCTGGTCAGCCAGATCTACAATCCGGTGCCCTGGGTGGATACCATTAACCGGTTTGCTACAGCAGGTATATCAACCGTCATGGAAATCGGTCCAGGTCGTGTGCTCAGCGGTCTGAACAAACGCATCTATGGCGAAATGAGCGCAATGACGGTCAATGACCCCGCTAGCCTTGAAGCTGCATTGACGGAAGTCGGCACAGCCTGAGCAAACCAGGAATACTTCATGAATGATTCAGTGAAAAAAATTGCAGTCGTCACAGGTGCCTCCCGCGGTATCGGCAAGGCCATTGCCCTGGCGCTGGGCCAGACTGCCACAGTTATCGGCACTGCCACTTCTGAACAGGGCGCAGAAAGCATCACTGCTTACCTGCAAGCTAACGGCATCGAGGGCAGGGGCTATTGCCTTGATGTATCGTCCGATGCATCTGTCGAGGCTTTCGCCGATACAGTGCAGGAAGCGTTCGGTCCAGTGGCTATCCTGGTCAACAATGCCGGCATTACCCGTGACAATATCCTCATGCGCATGAAAAGCGATGAATGGGACCAGGTCATCAACACCAATCTCAGTTCCATCTACCGCATGTCCAGGGCGCTGGTCAGGGGCATGACCAAAGCCCGTTGGGGGCGCATCATCAGCATCAGTTCTGTTGTTGGCTCGAGCGGCAATATCGGTCAGTCAAACTATGCGGCAGCCAAGGCCGGACTGGAAGGATTCTCTCGTGCACTGGCTATGGAGATCGGCTCCCGCGGTATCACCGTTAACGCGGTGGCGCCTGGTTTTATCGATACGGACATGACGCGGGAACTCAGCGAAGAACAGACCAATCTCCTGCTCTCGAAGATTCCGCTGGCACGATATGGACAACCGGAAGAAATCGCCGCCGTGGTGGCATTCCTTGCGTCAGATCAAGCAGGCTACATTACCGGTGAAACCGTGCATGTAAACGGTGGAATGTATATGGGGTAATCCGCGGCAAAAGTCTGCTATCTTATTGAAAATAAAAAATATTTTTAGAGCCAAATTAACAAATTTTTAAGATTACATAATTAATTAAGTTACGGTAAACTGCGCTGATTGTTGCGCAGGGGTTCGCCCCCAGTTATCTGAATTAATTAATAATTCAAACTTGATACCTAATTTTTTGCATTCTATTTATTTACTAGGAGCCAACAGGAGCTAAGAAGAATATGAGCAGCGTTGAAGAACGAGTGAAGAAGATTGTCGCAGAACAACTCGGAGTCAAAGAAGAAGAGGTGAAAAGCACATCGTCGTTCGTTGAAGATCTGGGAGCCGACTCGCTGGACACCGTTGAACTGGTAATGGCCCTGGAAGAAGAATTCGAAACAGAAATTCCCGACGAAGAAGCTGAAAAAATCACCACTGTTCAGCTGGCCATCAATTACGTCAACGAACACCTGTAAGAACAACTGAGCATCGAATCGAAAGCTACTTTCGGCTGCCCGAAAGTAGCTTTTTTATTGCCCGGCGTGAAACTGTCTGAACCCTCCAGCATGGCACCCCGAACCACGTTGTCCAACTGCAAGGGAATTCAGTATATTTAGCCGGCAACATCATCGAGGAATCACTTTTGTCCAGAAGAAGAGTAGTTGTCACCGGCATGGGCGCCATTACGCCGTTGGGCAGCAGCGTCCAGACGACCTGGGATGGTCTCAAAGCCGGCAAGAGCGGCATATCAGCCATTGACGAATTCGATGCATCCGCCTACAGCACCCGTTTTGGCGGCCTGATCCGCGACTTCAACGTCGAGGACTACATGCCGCTGCGCGAGGCCAGGCGCATGGACGAATTCCTGCATTACGGCATTGCGGCTGGCAAGCAGGCCATGGCTGACGCGGGCTTCGAAGGCGCCGGTTACTCTCCCCTCAAGGTTGGGGTCGCCATCGGCTCCGGTATCGGTGGCATCACCAATATTGAGAACACGGTTGAGCTGATCAAGGAGAAGGGGCCCCGCAAGGTTTCACCATATTTCGTGCCAGGCTCCATTATCAATATGGTTGCGGGCACCCTGTCCATCGAATTCGACATTAAGGGTCCCAACCTGGCCATCTCCACGGCCTGTACTACCGGCACTCACTGTATTGGCCTGGCCGCCCGCATGATCGCTTACGGCGACGCGGATGCCATGGTGGCAGGGGGGGCGGAAAAACCCCTGTCCAAGGCCGGGCTGGGTGGCTTCTGTGCCGCCAGGGCGCTGTCGACGCGCAACGATGATCCGGCTGCCGCCAGCAGGCCCTGGGATGCCGATCGCGACGGCTTCGTCCTGAGCGATGGTGCCGGCATCCTGGTGCTGGAAGAATATGAGGCTGCCAGGAAACGCGGCGCTACTATTTATGCCGAAGTCGCCGGTTTCGGCATGAGCGGCGATGCCTACCACATAACATCGCCTTCAGAAGACGGGGCGGGTGCTGCACAGTGCATGCAGAATGCCCTCGATGATGCCCACCTGAATCCTTCCCAGATCCAGTATATAAATGCCCATGGCACCTCGACCATGGCGGGTGACCTGGCGGAGACCATGGCCATCAAGAAAGTCTTCGGCAACCACAGCAACCAGTTGGCGATCAGTTCCATCAAATCGATGATTGGTCATTCCCTGGGCGCCACCGGCGCCGTGGAAGCGATCTTTTCCATACTCAGCCTGAGAGAGAATATCGCGCCGCCAACCATCAACCTGGATAATCCCGGCGCAGCGTGCGATCTCGATTATGTCCCCAACACGGCACGTGACATGGCGATGGATGCAGTTATGACCAATTCCTTCGGTTTTGGCGGTACCAACGGCAGCCTGATCTTTACCCGGGTCTGAGAGTACACATGCCAGTCAATGGAAAGCCCCGGGATAACATCACTATAAGTGACCGGGGACTGGCCTATGGTGACGGCGTCTTTGAAACGATCCGGATACACGCCCACAAGCCCGTGCTGCTGGAAAGGCACCTCGAGCGCCTGGCAAAAGGGACTCGCCGCCTGCAGATTCCGCTGGAACAAAGCCTGCTAGAACAGGATATCGCTCAGCTGACGACTGAATTTCCTGCCCAAGGCATCCTGAAGATTATCGTCACGCGCGGAAGCGGGGGCAGGGGATATGTCCCTGGCGCTGCGCCAACTCCGTCTCGCATTCTCAGTCTGCATGAATTGCCCGATTACAGTTCGACGCAGCCCGGCAAAGGCATACAAGCATTCGTCTGCCGGCAACGCCTGGCGATACAGCCGGCACTGGCCGGAATCAAGCACCTGAACCGGCTGGAACAGGTACTGGCTTCCCTGGAGTGGCCCAATCCCGGTTTCATGGAGGGACTTATGCTCGACATGAATGACCATGTTGTAGAGGGTACCCGCAGCAACGTGTTCTGGGCGGAATCGGGTCGACTCATGACGCCGGTGCTTACCGGTTCCGGCGTGGCTGGCACCCTGCGCAACCATATCATCGACACCATGCAGGATGTTGTCGAAGTGGAGGGCTGCACCCTGGCGAGGCTCTGCAGCGCAGATGAAGTGTTCTTTTGCAACAGCATCAACGGAGTGTGGCCGGTCAATACATTGGTAGCCGGCGAAACACATACGGATTTCGGCAGGTTGAAGCGCCGGTTCAGCGAGTCATGTACAGATCTGTTTGACAGCCTTCTGGCTAACCAGGACATCTGAAAACCCGTAAACTAAAAGCCGGAAGTGGATACAAGGCATACGCAAGATGCGAATCAGCAGAAAACAGTTGCTGCTCTGGGGATGGATCATCATCGCCTGCGGTGTGCTGCGCGGCGTTTTTTTCCTGCAGCACATCAACGCCCCCCTGATACTGGCCGAACCGTACACGGCGGACGTTAGCGCGGGTACCACCTTCAACAGGCTGGTCACCCGACTGGCCAATGCGGGAATCATCGACAATCCCTTCGATGTCAGGCTCTACGCCAGGCTCAGTGGCAGGGCGAATAACATCAAGGCAGGCGAAT
>JALRBG010000363.1 GCA_023257855.1 Pseudomonadales bacterium
CGGCTTCCGGCCCAATCCGGGCGCGCCCTGGTACTTTGAATGGAGTACGCCTCCCTTTGATGTGCCGGCACATTTCCCCGGTGAGGCGGGGGATGCCTACACCACTTCCCCCCTGAGTACACGGGCGCAGACACAACTCGAAGCCCAGGCGCGGGAAGTGCGGCGTTTCGCAACGCTTGCTGAATACAGTGCCGCCACAGGGCAGGATGCGCATAGCATCATCGTGGATTTCGATATCTTCGAAAACGTCAGGGCCCCAGGCCCGGATCCGCGAACGATTTATGATCCGGCAGATTTTGATTTCAGCCTTCGGCAAAATGCGAATGCTGTAGATGCAGGGTTACACATACCTGGAATCAACAGCCAATTTGCCGGAAAAGCGCCAGATCTTGGCGCGTATGAATCAGGAATGGATTCAACCCATTACGGACCGCGGAACTAGTAAATTACAGGGGCGCCCGCGGCTTGGCGTTACGTTCCCCGCGACATCATCCCCTCACGCTCGAACAAGCTAGAAAGTATATTGAAATAATTTATAAAGCAATCGGGAACTCTTTCTGAATTTTTGAGTGCATTAAAGGGTGGTGCATATGAAATTAATTACTAAATTCCTGATCCAGTTGTTAGCCATGACGGCCGGGCTAGCTCAAGCTCAACCATATCCCGCCCCCGATCCCGACAAGATTCAGGTCCTCATCATCACCGGCCAGCACGTGCACTACTGGCCGGATACGACGCCGGGGCTGAAGAAGGCGCTGGAGGACACCGGCCTGTTCGAGGTGAGGGTGACCGAGGAATTCCGCGGCGCTACCGCCGCCACCCTGGAGAACTATGACCTGTTGGTGATGAACTACTACGACAGGCGCCAGGATCCGGTCTATCGCTGGGGCGAGGCGGCGGAAGCGGCGGTGGAAGACTTCGTCAGTGGCGGCAAGGGTGTGGTCATGTACCACCTGGCGCTCGGCGCTTTCTATCACTGGGATGAATGGGAAAAGATAAGCGGCGGCAACTGGCGCGACGGCCGCGGCCACCATTCCGCCCAGCATGATTTCGATGTCGATCTAATCGACAGGGACCATCCCGTAACGCGCGGCCTGAAGACGCCGCTGCGGATGGAAGATGACGAGTTATATGCCAACCTCATCTACCAGCCGGAGGGCAGCTACCACGTACTGGCGACGGCGTACGACGATCATTCGCTCTACGGGGATAATGTGCGCCAGCCCATACCCGGGCCTGGCATCCATCAGCCGATATTGTGGACGGTCGATTACGGACAGGGGAGAGTGTTCGTCACCACGCTGGGCCATGACGGTGAGGATGTCCTGCATCCCACCTTCGTCACTACCTTTACCCGGGGTGCCGAATGGGCGGCAACCGGGGAAGTGACGCTCGCAATTCCCCCGGCGCTGGCTGAGTAAGGAATCAGTCCGCCGGTTCGAGTTTCAGCAGCTTGCCGGAATTACCTTCCTGGCCGGCCTGGCGCCTGACGAGCGCATAAATATTACCTGCCGCATCGGCATCGGCATCGCGGAACTCCGCCATCAGCGGCGTGAGCAGGCTTTCCCGTTCCCGGGAGGCCCGGCCTTCCAGCACCACCGTCTGCAGCATCATGCCGCTCATGCCCGTGACGATGAGATGATTCTTCCATTCCGGAAAAGCGTCGCCGTCATAGTAGATGATGTCTGAAATGCCGATGGAGGGCACCCAGAACCAGCGCGGTGCTTCCATGCCGGCCTTCATGGGCTCATCAGTGATGAGTTCACCGGGGTAGGTGCGGCCGAAGGACACGACCGGCCAGCCGTAGTTGGCACCTGCCTTCAGGATGTTCACTTCGTCACCGCCGCGGGGGCCGTGCTCGCTGGCCCACATTTCGCCCGTAACCGGGTTCAGCATCAGGCCCTGCTGGTTGCGATGGCCGTAGGAAAAGATTTCCGGCAGGGCGCCTGGCGTATTGACGAAAGGATTGTCTGCAGGAACGCGGCCATCGTCATGCAGGCGCACAGTCTTGCCGTTGTGGTAGGCCAGGTCCTGGGCTTTGGGCTCGCCATCGGGGCCGCGGTCGCCGATGGTGATGTACATGAAGCCTGCGCCGTCGAACGCGATGCGGGAGCCATAGTTGAGTTCACGCGGCTCCCAGGCGAACGCCTCGAAGATTTCCTCCACGTTCGTAAACCGCATGCCGTCCAGCCGCGCCCTGGTCACGACCAGGGTGCTGCCGTTGTCGTTAATGCGGGAATGGGCAAGATAAACCAGCTGGTTCTCTGAAAAGTCCGGGTGCAGGGCGATGTCCATGTAGCCGGAATGCAACCTGCCCGGTGCTTCCGGCATGCCGTCTATGGCTTGCGACACCAGTTCTCCGTCGTGCACCAGGCGCACACGGCCAGGCTGCTCGGTGACCAGGATGTCACCGTCGGGCTGGATGGCCATGGCCCAGGGACTTTCCAGGCCGTCGGCCAACGTGGTGATCCTTATGTTGTGATTCAGGGAGGGGATGACCTGGCTGTCCGCCGCGCCGGCGGCCAGGGGAATAACCAGCATGAATAGCCAGACGAGTCGTGCGAATACAGTGCTGAAAACAGCCATGGTGTCTTCCCCCGAAGTGTTGGAACGTACCGGAAAGCACATTTACCGTGGCCGATTATGCGAAACCTGCCGCCAAAGCGCCAGCGCTGCTCAGCGTCTGAAGAGGTAGAGGAGCCCAGTCAGGGTAAAAACCAGTAGCGAGACAAGGAAGACCAGGCCGCCCCAGTGAAATTCGGCGATATTCATGAACAGGTCGGTACTGAAATCGGTCATGGCGGATGTCACGCCGTCACCCAGTTGCTGGAGGGCATTGCTGTTCCGCTCCCTGAGCACATCCTCGATTGCGGGGAACAACAGGACCAGCCAGACACCGACCGGGCTAAAGATGCTGACACGACCCAGGCCGGCCAGGATCAGCGCCGGGGCTGCCAGGGCGAGCACAACGACCAGCACGGCTTCGACGGGAGCGATACGGTAATAACTGACTTCCCCGTAAACAGGAAAGCTGGTCAGGGGCAGGAACATACCGGCCGACAATCCCAGGGCGGACAGGTAAATGGCAACTTGCAGCATGTTACGGTTCATCGGCATATCGAAACTGAAAGAGCATATTATGCATTAT
>JALRBG010000107.1 GCA_023257855.1 Pseudomonadales bacterium
TGGTTAAGCTGCTGGGCGATGATCTGGTCAACGGTAACGCCAAGCACGGGCATGGCGCCGGTCAGCGGTTTGGCACCGCTGAGGAAGCTGGCCGCAGAGCGGTTATGGTTGGCAGTGGCGCCGCCGGGGCCGTAAGCCAGGGGAAGGCCCAGGCCGGTCACAATGTTGATCTGTTCGCGGAATTTTTCCAGGGGCTGCAGGATTTCCGTGAACTCGAAGTTCTTGCCCGAGGTCGCCGGTGTCCAGCGCGACATGGTAGCGCCGTGGGGAATGTAGATCGCACCGAAGCGGGTTTTCGGCATGGCGCTTTGCGCCATCGCAGTACCGGCCGGCACCATGGATTCCAGGAACGGCAGGGCCAGGGTGGTGCCCGTGCCACGCAGGAAGGTACGACGTTTGAGATGTTTCTTTCTCAGGAAGGTTGCCATGTCAGGCCTCCGGTGTGTTCAGTGAAGCTTGCCCTGGTTTCGCGGCAACGGCTTCTTCAGCGCCGTTATGTGAGCCGCTTTTGACACGCTTGTTGAACTGGTCGCTGTTGATTATGCCCCGTACCAGCGTCGAAAAGCGATAGTCGCTGGCTTCGGCATTGCGCATGATGGCGCGCACGGTCGGCATGTCGTGGTACTCAAGTTCCCTGCCGAGCGCATAAGTCATCAGTTTTTCAGTGAAGGTTTCTACAAACAATTCGGAATAACCGACTAGCGCCTTGCGCAGGTCGGCGGGGCCGCGGATGGTGGAGCCGTCGAGCAGCGTACCGCTGGGGTCCACCCTGGAATCGCCGTCGAATTCACGCCACTGGCCGACGAGGTCGAAGTTTTCCAGGGCGAAGCCGACCGGATCGATGACCGCGTGGCATGACGCGCAAACCGGATCCTGGCGATGCGCTTCAAGGCGCTCGCGGACAGAGGTCGTGATCACGGTGGTACCGTCGCCGTCCAGGTTGGTTTCCACGCCGGGCGGCGGCGCAGGGACGGGCGCATTGAGCAGGTTTTCCAGGATCCAGGCGCCCCTGACCACGGGCGAGGTGCGGCTGGCGGTGGACGTCACGGACAGGATGCTGGCCTGGCCAAGCAGACCGCGGCGTGGGCTGTCCGCTGCCAGCGGGACCTTGCGGAAGTATGAGCCGCGCACGCCCTCGATGCCGTAATGGCGGGCAAGGCGCTCATTGAGGAAGGTGTAATCGGCATCCAGCAGTTCCGTGACCGGGTTGTCCTCTGAGATCAGGTTGGCGACGGCCAGCTGGGTCTCGGTGATAAAGGCTTCGCGCAGGTTGTCATCGAAGTTGCCTTCCTCGGGCGTGATGGTCTCGACATCGCGCAGGAACAACCACTGCCCGGCAAAATTTTCAACCAGCGCCCGCGACCTATCGTCGTTGAGCATGCGCTGGACCTGTGCCTCCAGCACGTCGGGATCACTGAGGGTGCCGGCCATCGCCAGGTCGAGCAATTCCGCATCGGGAATGCTGCTCCACAGGAAGAAGGACAAACGGGAGGCGAGTTCCAGGTCGCTGATGGTGTAGATGGTGCCGGGCTCGAGATCCGCCGGCTCTTCCTCGAAGCGAATCAGGAAGCGAGGGTCGATCAGGATGCGTGACAGCGCCTGCTGGACGCCGCCCTCGAATTCGCCCTCGCGATATCCCTGCTGGTAGAAGGTCATGATGCTGTCCACTTCACCGTCAGTGACGGGACCGCGAAAGGCGCGCGTTGCCACGTCGGTGATGATGGCCTCGGCACAGGCGGTCTCTTCATCATTGGTGGCGGGGTAGCAGCTGAACACCTTTTCGCGGCTGGGCGTGGCGCCGGGTCCGGTGGCATCGAACGGGCCGATGATCTCGATGCGGGAGATGCTGCCTTCCTTGCTGTAGTTGTCGTAGATGTCATTGACGCCGGCAGGCTGGCGGTTGTCGATGATCGCCGCGGTGATCGTATGCGGGCCCGCTGTCATCGGGATGCGGCTGATCCGGTTGCGCTCCACTTTCACCGGCAGGCCGTCGATCGTGACATCGAGCTCGGATGCGAGGTCCTGTCCCACACCGCGATTGAAACTGAACAGGCGTCCGCCAATGTCGATATCGTACAGGGCATCCAGCGGGAAGTTGTGCGTGATCTTCATGCCGCCGCGTGTGCCCAGCGGCAGGCCGTCGATATGTTCATCCTGGGCCAGGTCGGGCGGCGGAGAATAAATTGTGGAGGATTCGGTGAGCGTCATGTCGCCAACAGCCTGGCGGCTGATCTTCATGGCCGCGGACGCGTAGGCCTGCACCAGAGCCGGCGAGAAACCGAGGGATGCGGCAATGTTGTCGAATCCCTCGCTGGAATTGTCGCGCGGCAGCAGGGTAGATACATCGACATCCAGCGCCAGCAGGTCGCGTATGGCGTTGGCGTATTCGCTGCGATTGAGGCGATGCAGAACCGGGGAGGCGGGCACTGTCTCGATGGTGTCATCCAGGCGATGGGCGATGCTTTCGGCGAAACGTGACAGGGTGGCGTTATCCGGCCGGTCCTCTCCGACAGGCGGCATCATGCCAATGCGGATCTTGCGGATCATCAGTTCCCATGTAGCAGGTGCCGTATCCACATGGTTGAAGTCCAGGCTTTCCATGTCCAGGCTTCCGGCCCAGTCCTCGAAGTTGTGGCACTTCACGCAGTAGTCGTTGATCAGTCCGGGAACATCGATGTCCTGGGCAAAGCCGGGACCAGACAGTGCGGCAAGCGTGATCGCTGGCAGGAGTTTGCTGATGGCTGGTCGTTTCATGTGTCGTGCTTCTATATATAGGTGTTTCTGGGCCGATTACCTGACCGGCATGTTCCTTTCTTCGAGCAGGCGTGTAATCAACGCCATGGACTCGGGTTTTTCCTCGGCCGGGTGCGTGGCCAGGAATACTCCCTTGGCCCAGTCCAGCGGCGTACGGCCTTCATTGTCCTGGATGTCCAGGCGGGCGCCGTTGGCTACAAGCAATTCGATGATGTCGTTGGAACCGCGGTTTGCGGCACCGTGTATGGCGGCCAGCCCCATGGAGTTCGTGTGGTTCACATCCATGCCGAGATCGATGCAGAGCTGGACTGCTTCAAGCACGTCAGCTGCGTCCCAGGTCCAGGTCTGTGAAACGACCCAGTCGATGCCGGCGGCTACCATCAGCGCATTGGTGCCTGCAAAAGTTTCAATCAGCGGATCAGCGCCATGCTCAAGTAGCAGGCGCATGACGGGTAAATCGCCGGCGCGGGCGGCACGCAGGAACGGCGTTTGCCCGGTCAGGTCCACCCATTCCAGTGTGCCGGTGATGCTGAGCAGGTCGTGGCGGATGGGCGGTGACTCTTTTGTACGTGCGTTGACGTCGGCGCCTTTTTCTACCAGCAGCCAGATCAGGTCGAAGATCTCATCATGGTTGTCGATGTAGTTGAGGAACTTGTCGTTGTGCACATACAGGTTGCGCACATTGATGGCTTCCCAAAGGGGAGTGCGGCCGTACCAGTCCTGGACGTTGAGTTCGGAACCGCGATCGATGAGCAGCAGCGCGGTTGCCATGCTGTTGGTTTCCACGGCCATCAGCAGGGGATTGATATTGTTGGCCTCGGCCTGGTGAATGTCGGCGCCGGCTTCAAGCAGCATCTCGGCGATCCCGGCATGATCATGCCGTGCGGCATACAACAGGGGCGACATCGCGCCGGGGATCGGTTCACGACGACCACGATCAGCGGGTGTGCCGCCTCGTATGATGCCGATGCCGAAACCGAAGCCGCGCTGCGAATTCGGTTCAACCCAGCGCGGTGTTTCACCGATATAGGTGCTGGCATTCGGGTCGGCGCCCTGGTCGAGCAGGTAACGGACGACATCCGGATGGCCGGCACGGGTGGCGAACATCAGCGCGGTCTGGCCGAACGCTGAATCCCGTTCGTCGACGATGGCACCATGATCAACCAGGAGCTGTACCGATTCGAAGACACCGACATCTGCGGCTGTCTGCAGCACTGTCTGGCCATTGTGTTCACGGGTATTGGCGTTGGCGCCGGCATCGAGCAGGAGTTTTACCATTGGCGCGTTGCCATTGGCGACGGCCAGGTTCAGGGGAGTGACGCCATAGCGGCTGGAGATATCCGGGTTTGCCCCTTCGTTCAGAAGGAGTCTGGCGGAGTCTAGATCGTTGTAGCGTACCAGCCAGTGCAGGGCGGGTGTGTCGTACTGGCCGCGGCTGTCAGGATTGGCGCCATCTGCCAGCAGGGATTGCAATGCAATCGTGTCCTGGTTCATGGCGGCATCGGAGAGATTGGCGTTGGCGGAAGCAGTAGCAAACGCGATGGCTGCCGCGACCATGACCATGCTGGGTAGCCTGTTGATAGACGCTTTCATTGTTCCTGTTTTGTGTTCCCCGAGACTGCAGTAAGTATGTCGGCATGTGCCGGCAAAGAAAAGACAATACAAAATTAGTCTCTTAAAAAGACTTATATCGCCGGGCCTGGGGTAAGTCAATATAAGTTGGGTGACTTGTCATTTCTTTGCACTTTATTTCCCGCCTGTAAATTCCGGAATCCTGCTGAAGTCGTGGCAGATACAAGAGGCAATAAAAAAAACGGGGCCGAAGCCCCGTTTTTTATGCATTACGAACATGTTCGGAAAGAGAAATCAGGCGGCTTTGTCCTTCTTGTCCACCCTGCCAGTCTTGGTCTTGTACTTTTCCAGGTAGCGTTTGGCGTTCTCGGTCTTGGTAACGACATGAACTTCACCAGGCTCAAGAATCCGGCCATCCTGCGAACGCACGGCACCTTTGGCCAGCGGTTTGTTGGTAAAGGCATCAACGAAATCGATTTCGGATTCGTAATCGTCGTCTGCCCAGCGTTCGGCCCACACGTGCAGGGCGAGCATGACGGGGGAAAGCTCCCACGCCTTGCGGCGAAGCTTGTATTCCATGCGCCGGCTGTTTTCATAAATGGGAGACTTCTTGACCAGGCCGATTTCTACGAACCGGCGCAGGCGCTTGGTGAGGACGTTGCGGGAAATACCGAGGGCGTTATAGAGCTGTTCGAAACGACGGGTGCCGCCAAAGATCATAAACTCCCGCAGTATCAGCATCGACCAGGGTTCACTGAAAATTTCGGAAGCGTGGGAAACGTAACATTTCAGTTTTTGTTCAGGCATGGTTATTTGTCTGTGATTTGATTTTTGCGCTTTCGGCGCCTGCATTCACACGCTGGTTGCTTCGATAACAGGTCACTTTTTTTGGAAAATCCTGAAAAAAGACTGTTAGGGCCAAAATGTCACCTTAGGCCATAACATCTGCAATAACAAGACCCGGCAAAGGCCCTTTTAGCCAAGCAATCTCATTGGTTCAGCGCGTGACAGCTTCAAATCAAACCGGTATTTGGGTACTCTCTGCAATCTTCACATATTCAGGAGTGGTGTATGCCCCGCAACAATAAACCGCAGTTTGATCTGCGCAATCCGCATAAACGTGAATTCCTGAAATTTCTTGCCGGCAGTCCTCTCCTTACCAGTTACTCCGCCTTCGCCCAGGTCATCGAAGAAACCCTCGGTGAACAGCTGACCAATCCCGACCAGGTTATCAACGTCTTCGAAATGGAAGCCGTGGCGCGGGAAAAGGTGCCGCCTGCCCACTTTGGCTACCTCATTTCCGGTGTCGACAGCGACACCACGCTGCGCGCCAACCGGGAAGGCTATTCCCGTTTCCAGATTCTGCCCCGCAGGCTCGTCGATGTCAGCGCACGCGCCGATATGTCCGTCAATGTCCTGGGTGCCGAAGCGAAATCGCCTATCTTCCTCAGTCCCATCGGCAGTTCCGGTGCCTTTCACGGCGATGCTGAGGTCGGGGTGGCCAGGGCGGCCGCGGCGAAGGGGCATCACATGATCCTGTCCACGCAGGCATCCTCGCCCATCGAGGATGTGGCTGCCGCCCGCGGCGATGCGCCGCTGTGGTTCCAGTTGTATTCCACCAACAAGTGGGAATATACAGAAGCGATGTTGCGTCGAGCAGAACGCGCCGGTTGCACAGCAGTCTGCCTGACCGTGGACCTGCCGGCCGGGCGCAATACCGAAACGCAGGCAGTGCTGGCCCGCGAAGATGACCGCTTCTGTGAAGAATGCCATTACGGGCAGACCAAGCCGATGTTCGATGGCCTCGACATGCAGGGCGTTGGCCTGGTCGATCCGGCCATGACCTGGAATGTCATCGGTCGCATCAAGGATGTCACCAGCATGAATGTGCTGATCAAAGGTATCGAGGTTGGTGCCGATGCGGCACTCGCTGTCCAGTACGGCGCCGATGGTGTAATCGTGTCCAATCACGGCGGACGTGCCACTGACACCGGGCGCGGCACCATTGAATGCCTGCCCGAAGTCATCAGCGCTGTAAACGGCCGCATTCCGGTCATCGTGGATGGCGGCATACGCCGCGGCACGGATGTCTTCAAAGCGCTGGCGCTGGGCGCCGCTGCCGTAGGTATCGGCAGGCCACACTGCTGGGGTCTCGGTGCTTTCGGCCAGGCCGGAGTTGAGCGCGTGCTTGATTTGCTCAATCGCGAACTTGAGATTACCATGCGCGGAAGCGGCACGACTGCGATCGCCGGTATCGGTCCTGATTACATCAACGACGTCGGATACCGTGTCCCGCGTGGCACCCTGGGCAGAGAGTTGCTCTAGGGCTAAAGAACCAAAGGGGGGGGTCAACAGGGCCAGGGTAAAATTTTCGAATTTCCCCGGGCCCTTTTGATTATCAGGGGGTTGCAAAAAGCAGTGTCACAAATCAACAGAAGGGAATTCATGGCGTTGTCGGCAGGAGTTTCAGCCATGGCGGCTGTTACCAGTTCATCCACCAGCACTGCAGCATCCGGCTCCGGCATGTTCATGTGCATGCATGGCATTACCTCCAGTGGCTCCGATTTCCGTGCTGTCATGGAAGGCTGGTCCCGGGCGGGTATCGCCTACGCAGAACCGGACCTGGTGTCGGCCAGAACTTTTGAGCAGGCCAATGGCGAAGGTTCAGCCAGGCGTCTGATGGATGATCTTGGTATCCGCGCCGTTTCCTCCACCAACCAATTGTTCCTGGAAGAAACCGGGCCAAGGCGGGCGCAGGCCCTTGAAGACCTGAAGTGGAAGGTGGTCATGGCGCAATCACTGGGCGCCGACCGCCTGGTCGCTCCCTCTGCCGCGAATCAGTCTCACACCATGACCGATTACGATGAAGTGATGGAGAACCTGCGCGAGGCGGCAGAAATCGCCCGGCCGCACAACGTCACACTGATGGTGGAATTCACCCGCCTGTCTACACTGATCAACAACCTGCGCACCGCGATGGAAGTCGTACGTGCGGTAAATCATCCAAACCTCAGGTTCATGCTCGACGTGTACCACTTCTGGGCCGGCATGAGTAAATTCGAGGACCTGGACCTGGTTGAACACGGTGAGATCCACCATGTGCATTTTGCCGACACACCGGCGTTGCCGCACCTGGCGGTGGCCGAACGCAAGGACCGGGCCTTTCCTGGTGAGGGAATTGCTCCCTTGCAGAAGATCGTCGACAAGCTGGCCGTGAAAGGCTATTCGGGTTCGCTGTCACTGGAGCTGTTCGATCCTGCCGTGCAAAATGCCGACCCGGAAACGATCGCGCGCAAGGGTATCGAAACCACTACGCCTTTCATCAGTTAAGCCTTAAAAATAAAAAACACCGCCTGGGCGGGGGTTTTTTTATTCAGAGACCTTTCAGCCCCTGGGTGTCAGTTTAAGCAGACGCCCTTCGGGGCCGTCCTCGATAATCCACAGGTTGCCGTTCGGACCCTGCTCTATGCCGCGTATGCGGCGCCCCATGACAAAACGCTGCGCTTCAACCGCATTGTCGCCATTGACGACGATGCGCATGATGGACATGGAAGACAGTCCGCTGATGAAAGCATTGCCTCTCCACTCGGGGAATGCGTCGCCGGTGTAGAACATCAGGCTGGACGGGGAGATGACCGGGTTCCACCATACTTTCGGTTTTTCATAGAGGCTCTGGGTGTCGGTGTCATGATCGGGAATGATCTCGCCGGTGTAGTGGTTGCCATTGGAAACCATCGGATAACCGTAATTCTCGCCGGCAATGACCAGGTTCAGTTCATCACCGCCGCGTGGCGCCATTTCCACGTTCCACAGCCTGCCCTGGGTATCGAAAGCGATACCGAGCGGATTGCGGTGGCCATAGGACCAGACTTCCGCGGCGATGCCGCCCTGGCTGGCGAACGGGTTGCCCGCGGCAGGTGTGCCGTCATCATTCAGGCGCAGGATCTTGCCCAGTGAGGAATTCAGGTCCTGGGCGGGATCGTACTTGTTACGTTCACCGGCGGAGACGAACATGTGGCCCTCGGCATCGAAGGCGATGCGGTGACTGAAGTGCAGGCCGCCATCCACTTTCGGAAAGGCGCGCCAGATCACTTCGAGGTTTTCCACGGCCGGTGCATCCAGGTTGAGCGTTCCGCGGGCAACGACAGCACCGCGGGTTTCATTGGCGCCGGCTTCCACATAGCTGATATAGAAGACGTTATTATTTTCGAAATCCGGGTGCAGCACGATATCGCCCAGGCCGCCCTGGAAGAAATAATCGACTTCGGGAGCACCGGCGACTTCGGTCTTCTGGCCGTCCTGGGTGACAAGCTGGATGGTGCCGCCTTTTTCCGTGACCAGTATGCGGCCGTCGGGCAGGAATTCGATGGCCCAGGGTTCGTTGAGTTCGGCAACCGGTGTTGAAATGAATGGGTAGGGTACCTGCGCCAGGGCAGTTGACCCCAGCAGCATGGCGGTAACCAAGAGAAAGAAACGTTTCATATGGCGGACCTCGTAATAAACGTAGTGAGTCAGGTAACGACGCGGTAATAATGTGTTGGTTCAGACCCGGAATTATGGATAATCTTCTTGCCGGTTTGCCGTCTCTTTTAATTATTATCCATCTGTAGACGCCGGTCCCGGATTATCAGGCCTGGGTTCCCCCCGGGACTGGCCAGTATATAAGTCCTGATTAGTGAAATCCATCCGCTAAACAACGAGTTAAACAGAGGCAGCATGACCCGAGAATTGATCCTGATGCGCCACGGTAAATCCGACTGGAGCAAGTCGCTTTCAGACTACGTGCGCCCGATCAAGAAACGCGGCTTCCTGGAAGCGGCCAAGGTCGGCAAGTGGCTGAAAGAGCAGGACATGGTGCCGCACCTTATCCTCAGTTCACCGGCTCAGCGTGCCCGCGAAACCGCGGAAACCGTGGCCGAAAGCATGGGTTATGACCCGGAGAACATTTTCTGGAACGAAGCGGTTTACATGGCGGATGTGAGCGAATTGCTCGATGCCATCGCCACGACACCTGATGAGTGCAATCGCCTGATGGTCGTCGGCCACAATCCGGGTCTCGAAGACCTGCTGTTCTACCTGACCGAGGAAGTCGATATACCCGATGACGGCAAGGTCTTGCCCACGGCCACGGTGGCGGTGATGCAAACCGAGAGCGACTGGGCCGACCTCGAACATGCCTCCTGCAAATTGGCCGTGATCGTCCGGGGCCGCTACCTCTGATCTTCCGCCGGTCGTTCTCTATCCTGTCACGCTTCGCTGTCGACTGATCAATTGTTGCGTTTGAACAGGCTCTCGAGGCCGCGGTTGAGCAATTGCTCGACCGGGTCGACTTCTTCTTCCTGGGGTTCCTGCTCCTGTGCCGGGTCGGTGGTTGCTTCCTGTGACTGCTGCGTTCCCTGTGCGCCGGCGGCGCGTTCGAGCAGGTTGGTCAGGCCGCGCTGCACTGCCGTGCGGATAGCGCCGGCCATGATGGCCTGGATATCCGGCAGGCAGGTGGGGCTGGCCAGGGCGCCGGTACAGGCGATGGGAAGGGAGTAGCCGCCGATGTCATAGGCGCGTTCAGTGGTCGCCGGGTTGCGGTCGACATTGGCAATGAGGTTGAAAGCTATGGTGTCGTTGTTCAGGTTGGCCATCGTACCGCGGCCGGTGACGGTGAAACCCGAGGAATCGATCAGCAGGTCGTCAGTGGTGACCACACCGTTTGCCACGTTGATGTTGGCGGAGAAAGATTCAAAGGGAGTGCGCTCGCCGCGCGCAACCGTGCTTGCCCGTTGTTCGCGGATCATGCTCTCGACCTGGGTCAGCACACCTCCGATATCCACGCCCTGCAAGACACCGTCCTGGAGATCGAGTGAACCGGAACCGTTGAGGTTGCGCTTGATGGTGGCGGTGTCCGCTCCCCGGCCGGTCAGCGCCAGCTGGATATTACCGGTGCCGCTGACATAGGTTGCGTCCATGAAATCCTGCAGCAGTGGACCCAGGTTGATGCCGGTCAGGGCAGTGTCGACACGCGCTGCCGGGGTGTCGGTGCGGGAATCCAGGCGGATGTCGCCACGATAGCTGCCCTGGTACAGGTTGGCCGACAGTGGGGCCAGCGCCAGTTCCCCGTCACTGGCATTGATGGTCAGCGCCATGTCCTGCAGTTTCAGGTTGGAATAGGTCAGCTGGCCGATATCCACCTTGCCCTTCATGTTGAGACTGCGCAGGGTATCCAGGGGCAGTTCGGTGTTGGTCATTTCGCTGCTTGCGGGGGCATCGGTGGCCGGCGCCAGGTAGCGGTCGAGGTTGATGGTGGAGATGTCGAGATCGAAGTCATAAGCGGGGGTGGTATTCATGCCCGCCATGGTGAACCCGCCGGTGATGCGCGAATCATCCAGGGTGATGTCGAGGTTGCTCAGGCGCACATCATTGGCGGAGCCGGCAATTGCGGTATTCACGGCGAATGCCTGGAGCACCATGCTGTCGGTGGTGGGTGGCAGGGTCTGGTTCAGTTGCTGCATGAGGCGGCGCAGGTTGATACGGGGCAGGTTCACCTGGCCTGAGTAGGTCATGTCGCCCTGCAGGTTGTTGACCAGCATGTTGCCGCGCAGGTCGAGACCGAGGCCTGACAAGGTGAAGGCGCTGGTGTTGAGACTGTCGTTTTCCAGGTTCAGCACAGAGTTCGAATTCAGGGCCACGGTAACGGGTGAATTGGGAATGCGGGAACCGGACAGCACCACATCCAGGTTCAGTGGATTGATAGCCAGGTTGCTGCGTGAGCCATCCACAACGATTTCCAGGTTCATCGACTGGACCACGTCCGCCAGGTCGCGCTGGTCGATGGCATTGAGCACTTCGCGCAGGTTGTTGCGGCCGTTCAGCGTGAGCCTGCCGCTCATGGTGCCGCTGGCAGACTGGAAGTTGCGGGCCTGCAGGTTCCCGTTGAGGTTGAAGCCGAGGAAGCTTGCCTCGATCCCGCTGAGGTCCATGTTGCCTGTGGCCATGTCGATATCGAAGGGCGCATTGATGTTGAAGCGCTTGTTGCTGACATTGCGCAGCTGCCTGCCGTAGGTATTCAGGGGGGATTCGCGGCCGCCGCTGACCTGGCCGGCGATCTGCAGCATGAGCGGCAGGTCGGGGCCGCTGGCATTGAGGCGTCCCTGCAGGATCGGGGTGTCCGTGTTGGTGTTGCGGGCATTGAAATTGCCGCTGATGGTGGCGCCCAGGGCGCGCACTTCCAGTTCGGGTATGACGATGTTATTGGCCTGCAGGTTGGCGTCGAAACGTGTCCTGATCATGAAGCTCTGGTCGGGGGCCTGTTGCAGTTCGCGGCCATAGCGTGACAGTTCTGAATTGCGGCCGCCCTGGAACTGCCCGGCGACCTCAAGAAGTGTCGGCAGGTCGGGTCCCGAGGCATTGATGGAGCCGTTGATCACCGGGCTGCCGGATTGCAGGTTGGCGGCATTCAGGTCACCGGTGATGGTGGCGTCGAGCAGGCTGGCATTGAGGCCGGTCACTTTCAGGTTGCCTGCGGCGGGTTCGACTTCAACGAGCCCGGCGATTTCAAAGCTGCGGCTGTTCAGGCTGGTGATTTGCCGGACCAGGTCATCGTTCTCCAGGATCTGGAAGAGGACGACCAGGTCGGTACCGGCAGCGGCCATGTTGACCTGGTACAAGGGTGAATTGCCGGCAATGCCGCGCCCGTTGATGTTGGCGTTGACCTGCGCATCCAGCGCGCGCAGCGAAAAGTCGCGCAGCATGAGGGTGTCCTCACTCAGGTCGATATTGACGGATGTGTTCATGGCAATATCGGCGGAGCCGTTGGGTACATTGTCGCCGCTGAGTGTACCGGTCAGGGACAGGGGGTCGAGGTCGTAACGTTCATTGTCCAGATCGTAAAGGATGGTGCCGCTCAGGTTGATGGAGGCTGCCACGGCAGGTTGCGTGGCGCGGGCATTGAGCGCCATGGACAGGGTCAGCGGCTCGCCGTAAACCAGTTCGCCGGTACTGATATTGATACCGTCGACATCGTAGCGGACGCTGTTAAACCGGTCGTCGAAGGTCAGGGCGGCATCCTGGATATCGACGCCGCCGATGACCAGGTTGTTCAGGGCGCTGCCTGAGTCAATTGCCGGTTCTGCGGTCTCGCTTGCCGGGATAGTAGCGTTCCAGTTGCCCTGGCCGGCGCCGTCGGTCTCCAGGTGGATGCGGGTGCCGCGCAGGCGGATGGTGTCGATTTCGTATTCGCGGTTCAGCAGGGGCAGCAGTTTGGCGCGGAATTCGGCGCGCTCTGAGGTCAACAGGGGTGTATCACTGAATCCTTCAGGGTTATGAACGACGAAATCGTCCAGGGTGATGCCCAGCCAGGGATAGAGGGTCAGGCCGATATTACCGTTGAAGGAAACGCTGAGACCGGAGCCTCGCCGTCAAGTTGGAGGAGCCCGCCCAGGGCCGCCCTGGCTCCCAGTGCTACGTCGGCAGCTCGCGGCCGCTGGACGTGGAGGGAAGGAAAGAGCGGGTGATGCTGTTAAATTCCAGCTGCT